>JBIPMZ010000019.1:0-16166 GCA_044376165.1 Cyanobium sp. | reverse complement strand
TCTGCGGATGATGTCCCTGGCTGCCCTCACACCAGCTCCGGATGCAGCGGATCCCCCTTGAACGGACCCTCCACATCGGCCGTGATCCAGCCCCCGTAGAAGCCGCCCGGCTGGGGCTGCACCCGCTCCCCGTCCAGCCAGCAGCCATCCATCGCACCCGGATAGAGGGAGAACCAGCCCGCCAGGGCCGCGTAGGCGGGGGTGGGCGCCGGGTATTGCCACACCACTCGCTCCAGCGCCTGACCATCGGGAGCCACCACATCGAAGTAACGGGCTACCCCCTTCCATTCGCAGAAACTGCGGCCGCCGGCTGGGCGGAGCCTCGTGGCCTCAAACGCCTCCGGCGGCAGATAGAAGGTGGGCGGGTGGAAGGTCTCCAGCACCCGCAGCGAGCGGTGGGTATCGGCCAGAACCCGGCCGAAGGCCTTCACCAGCACATGTCGGTCGCAGGGCACCAGGGCCGGGGGGCGCGGGTAGTCGGCTACCCGCTCACGGGGGATCGTCATCGGCTCAGCCCGGGATGAAGTGGCGCAGACGGCGGGCCTCCTCACCCGCGCGCCGCTGCAGCTCCGCATCGCTGAGATCCGCCTCGGCTCGCTGCTGGGCGGCGATCACATCGTTCTCATCGATGGCGAAGCCAGCCTCGCGCGCCAGAGCCAGAAAGGTTTCCAGATCCACCCCATCGCGCAAGTGGCTGTTCAGCTCCGGTCGGCTGCGGCTGTGGGCGAGGAAGGCGTCGAGCTGGTGGAGGCTCACGGAGGCAGCGAAGGAGTGGTTTCTTGTCTAGCGGATGCCCCGGGCCTTCGGAGGGAAGAAGGGGGGGCAGGTGGGCAGTGGCGCCTGGATCCGGCCAGAGGCTGGAGGCCCGCCATGGGGGTTGAGCGTTGGATGAAAAATAAGCAGAGTCCCTGCGACACCCTCGCCGCCTAGCCCTGCGTTACCCCTTCGATGCGGTCTTCGATCTCCTGGTAGATCTCTTGCAGCTGCTGGATGTTTTCCGCCGAGGTCTCCCAGTATCCCCGGCCATTCACCTCCAATAATGTGCCTACGATGCGGCGGAAACTGTGGGGGTTGAGTTCCATCAGCCGCTTGCGCATCTCGGGATCATTAATGAAGGTATCGTTGGCCTCCTCGTAGACGAAATTGTCCACCTGGCCGCTGGTGGCGCTCCAGCCGAGCGTGAAGTTAAGGCGTTTGGCCACCTCCCGCACCCCTTCGTAGCCAGAATTGAGCATGCCCTCATACCATTTCGGGTTAAGCAACTTGGTGCGAGAGTCGAGGCGGATCGTTTCGCTCAGGCTGCGCACTTGTGCGTTGGCGGTGGTGGTGTCGGCGATGTAGCTGGCAGGGGCCTTGCCGTCCTCCCGCAGGGAAGCGATCAGCTTGGTGGGGTCGGAATCGAAATAGTGGCTGACATCGGTGAGGGAGATTTCAGCGGAATCTAGATTCTGGAAGGTGACATCGGCTGTTTTCATGGCCGATTCAAACACCTCGCGGTTTTGGTTCATCTCGCCTGGATTATCAGCATTGAAGGCGAAAGTTTTGCGTGACAGGTACATCTCCTGCAGCTCGCCCTCCTCCTCCCAGGTGCTGTTCTCCACCGCCAGGTTTACATTCGAGCTGTAGCTACCGCTGGCGTTGGAGAACACGCGGGTGGCCGCCTCCCGCAGCGAAATACCCTGGGCCCTGGCCTGCTCCTGGCTGTGCTTCCGCACGAAGTTCATCGCCTCGGGCTCCTCGGCTTCGGCGGCCAGCTTCACCCCCTGGTCGATCAGGGCCATCTGGTTGATGAACAGGTCGCGGAACACCCCAGAGCAATTCACCACCACATCGATGCGGGGTCGGCCCAGCTCTTCCAGCGGGATCAGCTCCAGCTTGTTCACTCGCCCCAGGGAATCGGGGACGGGCCGCACGCCGATGAACCACAGGATCTGCGCCAGCGACTCGCCGTAGGTCTTGATGTTGTCGGTGCCCCACAGCACGCAGGCGATCGTTTCGGGCCA
The DNA here is from genome assembly GCA_044376165.1 of Cyanobium sp. Taxonomy (GTDB): domain Bacteria; phylum Cyanobacteriota; class Cyanobacteriia; order PCC-6307; family Cyanobiaceae; genus Cyanobium. The sequence continues at coordinate 14,163 of JBIPMZ010000019.1, read as the reverse complement.
GGCCCCCTGCTCCGCCCTCTGCCGTTCGATCAGCCGATCCACCACCACCTTGGCGGAGGCGATCGCGGCCCGCGTCGGGATCGACTGGGGATCGAGGGCGTGGATGTTCTTGCCGCTCGGCAGCACGCCCGGGTTGCGGATCGGATCACCGCCGGGGCCTGGGATCACATACTCGCCATCCAGGGCACGCAGCAGGCTGCCCATCTCCTGGTCTGCGCAGATTTGCTCCAGGCAGAACCGCAGGTAGGCGAACTGCTTGTCGAGTTCCACGGGATCCACCGCCGCAAACCCGGCCGCCCGGCAGGCGCTCAGCCAGGGGCTGGGGAAGCGAAGCCCAACCCTCTCCAGCAGCTCAAACAACCAGGCGAAGTTGCGCCGCAGCGTCACCCGCCCGTCGGCTCCCGTCACCTCCCGCACCATGGCCCTCACCGCCGCCCGGCAGGTTTCCGTGATGTAGCGGTTGAGCTCCACATCCGCCAGCACCCCCGCGTCGTTGCCGCGATACACCTCCTCGAGGCTTCGGCCCCGCGCCTCCGCCAGCAACCCCGGCAGGGAGCGGATGCCCTCCTCCTGCCGCTCCAGCGCGGCGATGTTCACCAGGGTGGCAATGGCCTCTTCGGCGGTGGGTGGCTTGCCGATCGTGTGGAGGCCGCAGGGCAGCAGCCGGCTTTCAATCTCCATCAGCTGGCGGTACACGCCTCCCACCACCGCATCGCGACCATCGAGCCCCAACTCCGCTGCGTCCGCCTCCGGCAGGGTCACGTCTTTGTCGAGGTTGCATTGGCGGGCGGTCTCCACAATCGCATTAACAATCTGCACCCCGCGGCTGCTTTCCCGCAGCTGCTGGTAGCTGCCCACCAGCTCCCCCAACTCCTTGAGGCCCTTGTACAAGCCCGCGTTCTCCGCCGGCGGTGTGAGATAGCTGATCGTTTCCGCGTAGCCCCGCCGCTTGGCGATCGTGGCCTCGCTCGGATTGTTGGCGGCGTAGTAATAAAGATTTGGCAGGGCGCCGATTAAGGAATCCGGATAGCAGGTGTCGCTCATCCCCATCTGCTTGCCCGGCATGAACTCCAGCGAACCGTGGGTGCCGAAATGGAGCACCGCATCGGCGCCCCATACCTTCTCCAGGTAGGTGTAGTAGGCAGCAAAGCCGTGGTGCGGGCTGGCGCTGCGGGAATAGAGCAGCCGCATCGGGTCGCCCTCGTAGCCAAAGGTGGGCTGCACCCCCACAAACACATTGCCGAAGTGGCGGCCAAAGATCAGAAGATTTGTGCCGTCGCTGTTGAGGTTGCCGGGGGGCTTGCCCCAGTTTTCCTCCAGCCGCTGCGAGTACGGGGTCAGGCGCTCATACTCGGCCACCGTCATCCGGTGAGCGATCGCCAGCTCGGGAGCCCCTTCGATCGCCTCCGGATCGCGGAGCACGGCCTCCATCAACTGCTTGGGGGTTTTGGGGATGGCACCCAGGTGGTAGCCCTTGGCCGCCATCTCCTCCATCACCCGGTGGATCGAACTGAAGACATCCAGATAGGCGGCCGTTCCCACATTGCCCTTGTCCGGCGGGAAGCTGAACACCGTGATCGCCAACTTCTTCTCCGCCCGCGCCTTGAGTCGCAGGGAGGCCCAGCGGATCGCCCGCTCTGCGATCGCCTCCACCCGGTCCTGCAGGGTGTGGGCCATGCCGGTGGCGTCGTCCCGGCCGCTGAGCACGATTGGTTCAATCGCCCCATCCAGCTCGGGGATGGCGATTTGTAGCGCCACCTGCACCGGATGCAGCCCCAGATCGCTCTCCTCCCACTCCCGGGTGGTCTGGAACACGAGCGGCAGTGCCACCATGTAGGGGCGGTTGAGCTTTTTGAGCACCTCGATCGCCTTCGGGTGGTCCTGGCGGGCCGGACCGCCCACCAGGGCAAAGCCGGTGAGGCTCACCACCCCGTCTACCAGGGGCACCTCGGGATTGAGGGGATCAAAGAAAAAGGCGTTCACCGGCCGGGTGAAATCAAGACCGCCGCAGAACACCGGAATCACGGTGGCGCCGCGGTACTCCAGCTCCTGGATCACCGCCACGTAGTGGGCCTCATCGCCGGTGATGATGTGGCTGCGCTGCAGCACCAGTCCGATCATCGGACCCTTGCGGGCCGCTTCGCTCCGATCGCTGCGGCTCGTGCTCCAGTTGAGGTATTCCTTGATGTCTTCAAACATCGCGGGTGCCAGTGGGTGCCAGATACCGAGATCCGGGAACACCACCGGGTCGGCCACCTCCAGGGAGGGCCGTCCCTCCTCTCCGCGAGGGAACACATATTTATCCGCCAGCATCAGCAGGAAGTTGCGCAGGTTGTCCGGCGTACCTCCCAGCCAATACTGGAAGCTGAGCATGAAGGAGCGGGCGTCCTGCGCCTTCTCCACCGGCAGGTACTTCAACACCGTCGGCAGGGTGTTGAGCAGCTTGAGCATCGCATCCTGGAAACCGGCGCCGCCGGCCTCCTTGCGCTTTTTCATGAAGCTGGCGATGGCGCTTTTGCTCTGTCCCAGCTGGGCCATCGAGAAGCTGCCGAGCTTATTGAGCCGCATCACCTCCGGCATGGAGGGGAAGACCACCGCTGCCTTGAGGCGGTCGCGATGGGGGGCCACCGCCTCCACCACCTTCTGGGCCAGGTCTTCGATGAAGATCAGCGAGGCGATGAACACGTCGGCGCCCGCGACATCGGCGCAGAAGTCGGCGTAGTTGTCCGGATCGCGCAGCTCCTCGATCAGGTAGCCGCTCAGCTCGATCGCCAGCGGTCCGTTTTGCTCGTTCAGGCTGGTGGCCGCCTGGGTGAGGGCGTTCTGATACTGGGGTTCGAGCACCACGTACACCGCCTTCATCACGGCGCGGTCTCCGGTGGGGGCCGGGACCACCCGGCGGCTGGCGGAGCGGACCTGCGTGAACATGCGGGCGGGGAGATTGAGCAATGTGAAGCAGCCTACGCAGCCCAGCCCTCCCCTGCGCCATCCAGACAGGAGGCGTTACAGGCGACCGGGACCCCGCCCCGGGGGCGATGTCACCGCCCGTCGTGCCCGGGGGCGCGGCCGTAGCCCAGCCGGTTCAACATCGGCCCCGCCATCGCGGTGGTGAACAGGGCCATCAGCACCCCCATGGTGAACAACGCCTCGCTGATCACCCCCAGGGAGAGCCCCACGTTGAGCACCACCAGCTCCGTCAGGCCGCGGGTGTTCATCAGCCAGCCCAGGGCCTCCGCCTCCCGGGCCGGCAGGCCACTGGCCCGGGCCACGGCCCACACCCCGAGAAACTTGCCCGCCACCGCTGTGGCCAGCACCAGGCCGGTGGCCAGCCAGAGCGCCGGGGTGTGCAGGCTGCCGATCTGCGTGTTCAGGCCACTGATGGCAAAGAACAACGGCAGCAGCAACCGCAACACCACCGTTTCCAGACGCAATTCCAGCCACTGCCGCATCGCGTCATCGCGGGGCATCGCCAGACCCCAGAGAAAGGCGCCAAAGATCAGATGCACGCCGATCGCTTCGGTGACCAGAGCGCTGAGCACGGCGCCGAGGAGCAGCAGGGTTTGCAGGAGCTCCTGCGGGGGCCGACCCGCCCCCAACCGGCCCGCCAGCCAGCGGCGCAGGGGGGCGGTGGCCAGCAGCAAGCCCCCCGCGTAGAGGGCCGTCTGCAGCAGCGTCGCCAAGCCCCCCGTCCAAGAGCCGCCGCGGCTGTAAGCCGCCACCACCGCCAACAACGACCACCCCGCCACATCATCCAAGGAGGCGGCGCTGATGGCCAGGCTGCCCAGGGGCTGAGCGAGCAGTTGGCGCTCCGACAGGATGCGCGCCAGCACGGGGAAGGCCGTGATCGCCATGGCCACCCCCAGGAACAGGGCCCCCTCCGGCCTGTGATCCCCTGGAATCAAGAGGGGTTGCCAGCGCTCCAGCAGGTCGGCCAACCCCAACCCCAGCACCAGGGGCAGGAGCACCCCCACCAGGGAGAGGCGGCTCGCCAGGGCCAGGCGGGGGCGGAGCAGCCGCGGGTTGATCTCCAGGCCCACCATGAACATGAACAACACCAGCCCCACCTGGGCCAGCAGGTTGATCTGGGACCGCACCTGGGGTTGGAACAGCCAGTCATAGCCCCGGGGCGCCAGGGCGCCGAGCAGGCTCGGGCCCAGCAGGATGCCCCCGAGGATGTCGCCCATGACCCGGGGCTGGCCGAGCCGCTGGGCCAGGGCCCCGAGCAGCTGGGCCACGGCGATGATCACCACCACGGCAAAGAGCGCCGTGGCCAGGCTGGGGGGCTGCATGCGCCGCATCCGGGCGTTCCATTCTTCCCCCGCTGTGGCCCCGCCCCCATAGGCTCGGCAGCGCACCCCGCCCCTGCCTGAGGTCCGCTTCAGCTCCCCTGTCCCCATGGTTTCCCCCCCCGCTTCCCCTGCCCCGGAGTTCGCCAAAGCCGCGCCGCCCATCCCCGTGGTGGTGGCCGGGGCCCTGGGCCGCATGGGCGCCGAGGTGGTCAAGGCCGTGCTCCACGCCCCCGACTGCACCCTGGCGGGAGCCATCGACACCACCCCCGGCCGCGAAGGCCAGGACGTGGGCGAGGCCCTGGGGCTGGGGGAGCTGGAGGTGGCGATCACCGCCGACTTGGAGGGCAGCCTCTGCCAGGCCAGCCAGGCGGTCCGCTCCGCCGGGCCGGGCGGCGGGGCCGTGCTGGTGGATTTCACCCATCCCTCGGTGGTCTATGAGCACACCCGAGCGGCCATCGCCTACGGCGTCCATCCGGTGATCGGCACCACCGGTCTGCTGCCGGAGCAATTGCAGGATCTGGCCAGCTTCGCGGCCAAGGCGGGGGTGGGGGGGGCGGTGATCCCCAACTTCTCCGTGGGGATGGTGCTGCTCCAGCAGGCCGCCGCCGCCGCCGCCCGCTTCTACGACTTTTGCGAGCTCACGGAGCTGCACCACAACCGCAAGGCCGACGCCCCCAGCGGCACCTGCCTCAAGACCGCCGAACTGATCGAGGAGCTGGGCAAGACCTTCAATGCCCCCCAGGTGGAGGAGCACGAACTCCTGGCGGGCTGCCGTGGCGGCCGGCGGGAGAGCGGCCTGCGCCTCCACTCGCTGCGCCTGCCGGGGCTGGTGGCGCACCAGGAGGTGCTCTTCGGCGCCCCCGGCGAGACCTACACCCTGCGCCACGACACGATCGACCGCGCCGCTTACATGCCCGGGGTGCTGCTCACGGTGCGGCGGGTGCGCGCCCTGGAGGGATTGGTTTACGGGCTGGAGCGGCTGCTGTGAGGAGCCCATGCTGATCCCGGTCTCCCCCAGCGAGCAGACGCGCCTGATTCCTGCGGTGGCCACGGGCCCCCAATTCAACGCCTGCTGCAGCGACCCGCGCACCCTGTTGCAACGGCTGCTGATCTCCCTGATCGGCGGGGTGCTGCTGCTGCTGGTGAGCCAGACCCTGGCCTTCAACAGCCGCTTCTCCTCCCTCTGGCTGGTGGCGGGGGTGGTCACGGTGCTCTACATCCTCTGGGGCCCGATCCTTGAGGCCGGACGCCGCAACGCCACCCTGCGCCGCTACCCGGCGGCGGCGATCTTCGAAGGGCGGGTGGCGGATCTGTTCACCCGGGAGGTGGTGGAGGAGCGGCGCGAGCAGGCGGACCGGGCGGGCCGGCTGGAGCGGGTGGAAAATCGGCGCACCTGGCTCGCCCTGGAGCTGGAGGACGAGGACGGCTACCTCGGCCAGGTGCGTTTCCAGTTCGACAAGAAGCACCAGGCGATCCGGCGGGGGATGTTGGTGCGCTGCCTGGTGCTGAGCGAACGGCGCGACTTCGGGCGGATCGGGGCCCTCAGCGATGCCTGGCTGCCCCAGTTGAAGCTGTGGGTGGGGGAGTACCCCTACCTGCTGCGACCGGCGTTTGAGGAGCTGTGCGCGCGCCGCTTGGACTGACGGGCCGGTCGCCCTAAACCCGCAACAATGCGTTACAGTTCTTGAAACACATCGCAACGAGCACCCCATGACCCAAGCCCCTGCCATCCGTGGAGCCCAGGTGACCACCGAAGACGGCGGTCGTCTCAACGCCTTCGCCACCGAGCCCCGCATGGAAGTCGTGAGCTCCGAGGCCGGCTGGGGCTTCCACGAGCGCGCCGAGAAGCTCAACGGCCGCATGGCCATGCTCGGCTTCGTCGCTCTGCTGGCCACCGAATTCGCCCTGGGCGGCGAAGCTTTCACCCGCGGCCTCCTCGGCATCGGCTGACCCCCTCCCCGGGATCTCTAAAGCCGCAGCCGTTGTGGCTGCGGCTTTTTCATGGCGGCTTCCGCCGCCCTCCCTCCCCCTTCGCCATGACCGCTCCGCTGTTTGCCCGCGTCCACGGCGCCGGCCCCACCGGTGCGCTCTCGGCCCTGGCCCTGGCCCGGGCCGGCTGGCGCGTTCTCCTGCTCGATCCCCAGAGCCCCCAGGCCCTGGTGGCCCGCAACCGCGCCTACGCCCTCACCCACTCCAGCCGCAGGCTGCTGCGCCGCCTGCATCTCTGGGAGCGGATCGAGCCCGCCTTGGTTCCCTTCACCCATCTGCAGCTGCGGGATCTCGGCAGCGGCAGCGACACCGCGTTCGCCAGCCCCGATCTCGGGCCGGAGCTGCTGGCGAGCGCCGGCGGCGCCCTGGGTTGGATCGCCCTCCATCGCCCCTTGATGGAGGCCCTGCTCGAGCGCCTGGAGCAGGAGCCGCTGGTGAGCCTTGCCCTCGCCTCTTCCCCCCCATCCCCCATCCCCCCCGCGTTTGACCGCGACGCTGCCCACCTGCTGGTGGCGGCGGACGGCCCCGCCTCCCCCACCCGCTCCGGCCTGGGGATCCAGCTCTGGCGGTGGCCCTACCGCCAGTCGTGCCTGACGGCCCAGGTGGAGCTGCGCGGGTCCCGCAGCGATGAGGCCTGGGAGCTGCTGCGACCGGAGGGGCCGTTCGCCATTCTTCCCCTCGGCCCGAGCCGGGCCCAGCTGGTCTGGAGCGCTCCGGCCGGCCGCTGTCGCCAGTTGGAGTCCCTGCCCGCCCCCGCGTTCCTCGACCGCCTGGCGGCGGCCCTGCCGGATGGCCTCCAGCCCGATGCCCTGCTCGACCCGCCCCGCTCCTTCCCTGTAGCCCTGGAGCTGGCCCGCCGGCTGCATCGCGGCCGTGCCGTGCTCGTGGGGGAGAGCGCCCACCGCTGCCACCCGGTGGGGGGGCAGGGGCTCAATCTTTGCTGGCGGGATGTGGAGCTGCTGCATCGCCTGGCGCTGCAGGTGTCCCGGGGGCGGCTGCGCCCCTCCCGCCTCGCCGCCGCCTACGGCCGCCGCCGCTGGCCCGACCTGCTGCTCACCCTGCTGGCCACCGATCTGCTGGTGCGGCTGTTCTCCAATCGCCAGCCGCTGCTGCTGCCGCTACGGCGCCTCGCCCTCGCCCTGCTGGCCAGCAGCCGGATCCTGCGGCGCCTCGCCCTCGGGGCCATGACCCATGGCCCTTGCCGACCCCTGGCGGCCGGGGCAGAGTAAGTGCCGCGCCCGGTTCGGCCCCGGACCCCGCCATGGTGATCAGCAGCTCCCCCCAGCCCCCCCCTTCCGAACCTCTCCTCCGCTTCCTGCGCAGCCAGATCGGCCTTGGCGACAGCGCCCTGGCCCTGGGCCTCAAGCAGGCGCAGCTGGAGCAGGCCCCCCTGCCGGTGGTGCTCTGGCGCTTCGGTTTGATCAGCCTCGAGCAGTTCGATGCCGTGCTCAGCTGGCAGGAGCACAACCTCTAGCGGAGCTCCCGGGCGGCCCCTGCGTCAGTAGACGATCAGCGATTCCACCGGCATTCCCGCCGGGAGCCGGGCGCGCCCCTCCAGGTCGCTCAGCTCGATCACAAAGGCGAAGCCGCAGGGCTCTCCCCCCACCTGCCGAACCAGCTCGGCGCAGGCGGCGGCCGTTCCCCCCGTGGCCAGGAGGTCGTCGACGATCAACACCCGGGGCTGCTGCTCGTAGCCGTGGCTGATCATCTCCAACCGGTCGCTTCCGTACTCCAGCTCGTACTCCACCGCCAGCACCGGAGGGGGCAGCTTTCCGGGTTTGCGGGCCTTCACGAAGCCGAGGCCCCGGGCGGTGGCGAGGGCGGTGCCGACGATGAAGCCGCGGCTTTCGATCCCCACGATCAGCTCCGGCTGGAGCCGATCGCACACCTCCCCGAGCCGGCGGATCACCTCCCGCCAGGCCTCCGGCTCCCGCAGCAGCGGGCTGAAGTCGCGGAACAAAATGCCCGGCTTCGGGAAATCGGGGATTTCGCGCACCAGCGCCCGCAGCGCCCCGTCGCCGTCCTCCCCGGTTGCGTCAGCCAGTGGGTCTGCATTCGCACGCATGGTGGGGCCCGCCTCCTCGCAGGTCAAGGTGAAGCTCGGCGGTCGACGGATGGCCGCCAGTGCTGGCAGTATCGCAGCCATGGCTATGTCCGTCTCCATCGCCCCGCCCGAGCCCCACGCCGATCCCCCCCCGGCGGCGACCTCCGACGCGGCGGCCTCGGCATCCCCCAGCCGGCCGCTGACGCGGCGGGGGCTGGAGCGCCTGGATCTCTTGCTGCTGTGCGCCGAAGCCCTCGACTACAGCGGAGGCGAGAGCCTGGTGTGGATCTGCGCCCAGCTGGGTTACGACCACCTCTTCCCCAACCGGGTGGAGCTGTGGAAGCGCCGCTGCCACAACCCCCTGCGGCGCAGCTTCCGCCGCGGCACCTTGGCGGTGGCCGAAACCGATGCCCTGATCCGCATCCTGGGGGTGATGGCCGAGCGGCTTTATCCGATGCTTCACCAGCTGCTCTCGAGCAGCGAGCCAGAGCCCCTCAGCCAACAGCGCTGGGAGCTGTTCACCACGCGCCTCGGGGAGCTGGTGCGGGAGCGCATGAACCCGCGCCGCAGCGGTGTGCAGCGTCTGCTCGATCCCCGGGCCGGGGCCCCGCAGCGGCGGCAGCTGATCCAAACCCTGGCGCTGGCCGCCGGGCCCGGCGGCTTCGAGCGGCTGCGGGCCAGCCTGATGGACGCGGATGGTTGAGGGCGCGATGTTTCAACTCTCCTCGATGAAGAAGGTTCTCCAGTACGACCAGCAGAGCTGCCGTCTGACGCTGGAGGGACTCCCCGATTTCTCGGCCGGCCATGGCGCCGACGCCGTTGGCATCGTCACCGGCTGGAGCCTGGCCTGGGTGGGCCGGCCGGAGGAGCTGGAGGGGCGGCGCGAGCATCTGCAGGCGATCCTGCAGGTGGTGCTCCCCTACGCCCGCCAGCTGATCAGCGGCGTGTCCCGGCCGATCGGCGCCGCGGCGGAGGATGCGGCGGCCATCGCCCCGGGGGAGGACGGCCGCCATGTCCTGTGCCTGCGCAGCAGCCAGCCCGACGTTGCCCCCCTGGCTCTGCCCCTCGACGATGCGGAGCTGGCGGATCTGGTGCGCGTGCTCGATCGACTCCGCCTCGACCCGCGCCTGCAGGTGGACTGGCCCGTTCCCCCCTCCCGCCCCCTGCGGGCTCGGGAGGTGCAGGGGCGCACGCCGCTGCCGCAGCGGCTCGCCGGGGTGCTGGGGGGCGCGATGGCCCTCGGCCTGAGTGCCGCCGCGGCCTGGTGGCTGCCGCTGCCGCCGAAGCCCGAGGTCGCGGCCCCACCGGCCGCCAGCTCCGGAGCGGTCCCCGCTTCCGGTGGATTTCCGGCAGGCCCCCCGCGCCCGCGCCCCTGATCGGCGATCGCCCGGGTGAGTTGACGCCCACGCCAGTCGCGGGCACTGTGGTGGCGTCTCGTCGTCCCCGAGCTGATGTCGATGAGCTGGTCGGATCTGCGTCGCCGGGTTGCCCGCCTCGGGGCCGCCTTGGATGTGGTGGTGCGCAGCGACCCGGAGGTGTGCGGTTTGAGCGGCGATCATTTCCACCTCACCCTCCACCACGGTGGCCAGGGCGACTGCACGGTGGGCGACGTGTCCTTGATCGATTGCCCGAATGAGCTGGTGCTGATTGAGTTCGAGCGGTGGATGCGCGGGGCTGGCTACTCGCTTGACCACTGAACTCGCCCTTGTCCCGCTGCGCCGTGCCCCTGCATCTGCCCCGACCACCAGGATCCCCGTCAGGGGCGCGGCCGAACCTGCCCCGTTCCGGTGGCCGCCGCCGGCGGGGTCAGCACCGGCTCGTCCAGGCCGGCTTGGGCCTGCTTCTGGCGGCCTTGGGGGTGGGGACCTTCGCCCTGCTGGTGCACATCCCCGAACGGCTCGACACCCTGTTGCTGGTGAGCCATGCGATCGCCAATCTGATCGGCGGCCTGAGCCGTCTGGCCCTGGGGCTGCTGCAGCTGGGGGCGGTGCTGCTGGTGGTGTCCCTGGCGCTGCTGGCGCTGCTGCTGCTGGCGGGTGGCCTTGTGCGCCTCTGGAGAGCCCTGCTGCCCGGGCGCCCGAGCGGCCCACCGCCGGCGGTCGCCGTTCCCCCCGGCACGGGAAGGCGGGGGCGGGAGGGGCACGCCGATCGATCCGGCCCGCCCCTCCTCTGATCCCCCCTCTCTCCGTTGCCTCTGCGCCCCCTGCCCGGGGGAGGAGCTTGCCGTGTCCGTGCTGCCGTCCCTGTCCGTGTGGGCGTCAGCCGTGCAGCCGGGTGGCCCAGAGCCCTGACAGCTGCCAGGACGACCAGAGGAAGGCGGCCAGGATCAGCCAGTTCAGCCAGGCGGGTCGCCGGTTTCCGGGGCTGTTCATCGCGGCTGCGGGGGGCGGTGCAGGACAACCCCGATCCTGCCAGGGGCCGCGCGGCTTTGATGGGGTGGTGGCACAGGACATCCAGAGCCTTCTGCGCCCCATGCCCTCCCCCGCCCTCGTGAGCTTCCTTGGCGTCCCCGGCTGGGGGCCGCTGCACCTCGAGCTCGCCGCGTCCGCCGATCCCCCCGGCCTCGCCCGTCGGTTGCGTCGCGCGCGGGCCTCGGCCGGTCTGGCCGGATCTCCCGCCGTCCTGCTTGCGGCGTTTCTGCGCCAGGAGCGGGATCTGCAGCCCTTGCTCCGCCCCTGGGGTTACCTGCCGGCAGGGGGCCGCTTCCGCAGCCATCGCTTCCGGATCTGCGCGGGGGGAGAGATTCTTTCCCTGCGCGTCACCGCCTGGTGCTGGCATGGGCCGGGCAGGGGCTGGCTTTCCTGCGGTCGCCCCCTGCCGCTGGATCGATTTGTCGAGCTGTTGGATCCAGCGAGTCCCTCCATCGCGGCGGAGGAACCATCCGGCCCCGGGGGGGGCCTTGCGAGCCGCCCTGGCCCTGTTCATTCCGTCGCCGTCTTGCCGAAGTGGATCCCCTGATCACCGCCCTGCTTCGCCCCGAGGCCCACGAGCCGCCGGAGCTCGCCATCGAGTTGCTGGAGACCCACATCTCCTGGATCCTGCTGGTGGGGGACATCGCCTACAAGATCAAGAAACCGGTGCATTTCGGCTTCGTCGACTTCAGCTCCCCGAGCCGTCGCGCCTGGTTTTGTGCGGAGGAGCTGCGCCTGAACCGCCGGCTGGCTCCCGATCTCTACCTGGCGGTGGTGCCGATCCACGGCCCGATCGAGCAGGCCAGCTTTCACGGGGAGGGGCCGGTGATCGAGATGGCGTTGAAGATGCGCCGCTTTCCCCAGGCCGCCCTGCTCCCCGCCGCCCTGCTGCGGGGTGAGGTGACCCCCACCGCCATCGATCGCCTGGCGGAGCGGCTTGCGGCCTTCCACGCGGGGGCTGCGGTGGCCTACCCCGGCGATGGTTGGGGAGAGCCAGCGGCCGTGCGCGACCCCGCCCTCGCCAATCTCCAGGTGCTGGAGGAGCAGCAGGTGAATCCGCTCCTCCTCCAACCGCTACGCCAGTGGACGAAGTCTGAGGCGCTGCGGCTGGAATCCCTGTTTCGACGCCGCAAGGCTGAGGGACGGGTGCGGGAATGCCACGGCGATCTGCACCTGGGGAATATGGTGATTGTGGCGGGAAGGATTGAGGTGTTTGATTGCCTCGAATTCAGCCCGGAGTTGCGTTGGATTGATGTGATCAGCGATATGGCTTTTGCGGTGATGGATCTGCAGCAGCGGGGCCTGCAGCGCCCCGCCGACCGTCTGCTCGCCCAGTGGTTGGAGCGCAACGGCGATTACCCGGGGCTGGAGCTTTGGTCGTGGTATCGGGTTTACCGGGCCCTGGTGCGGGCCAAGGTGGCGGCCCTGCGCCTGGGGCAGGGGGACCTGTCAGTCGAGGAGGCGGATGAACTTCGCTCTTCCCTCGCGGCCTACCTGGACTGGGCGCGGGGGGTGATCCAGGGGGGACGCCCGGTGCTGGTGATCACCCACGGCATCTCCGGCAGCGGCAAGAGCCACTGGGCCCGGCGGCTGGCCACCCGACCCGGCTGGTTGCACCTTCGCTCGGATGTGGAGCGCAAGCGGCGCTTCGGACTGTGGGGGGATCTCCAGGATCCGGCCAGTGGCGACGCCTTCCGAAGACCCGAGGAGCTCTACAGCCCTGAGGTGAGCCAGTGGCTGTACCGGGAGCGGCTCCCGAGCTGCACAACCGCCATCCTCGCCGCCGGTTACAACCTGGTGGTGGACGCCACATTCTTGAAGCGGGAGCAGCGCGAGAGTTTCCGCCTACTGGCGACCCGCAGTGGCGCCCATTTTGCCGTGATGGAATGCCGCACCGATCCCAAGGAGGCGCGGCTGCGGGTGAAAGAGCGTCGGGCAATCGGGCTGGATCCCTCCGATGCGGATGCCAGCGTGATCAGGCGGCAGCTGAGGGATTTAGAGCCGATCGAGGGGGAGGAGCGTCAGTCATTGCCCCTGGTCTGTCATGGTTCCCAGCAGGGAATGCGGGGAATGGAGAGGTGGCTGGCCGCGCGGGAATGAGCCTCGATCGGCAGAGCTGGTCTAGAACCACTCGGGGACAGCTTCCTCCAGGGTGTTGACCTGGGCGGCGGGGGTGGTGCGCCGGAACTCCAGGGTGATGTTGCGGCGCTGCTCCCCGTCGGCGGCCACCGCTTCGATCGGATAGAGCTGCTGGCCGTCGCGGAAGGGCACCTGGATCCGGAAGGTGCCCTCCGCGCTCAGGGGCACCTCCTCGCCTCCGATGGTGAGACGGGCCGAAGGATCGGTGGCGCCATACACAATCAATTCGGCATCGGCCACCAACCAGAAGGCCCGCTGGCGGGTGGGCACGCCGCCGGCCCCCGACTCGCTGCGACCACTGGCCCATTGGCCCACGCCGGAGTGGTGCAGACCCGCCGCTGCGGCGGCCGCCTCGCTGTCGCCGAACTCGTGGAAGGCCTCCGAGCCCCGACCCAGCCGACGCCAGCGGGCGGTGGCGGTTTGATAGAGGCGCTCGTGCAGACCGCTTTCCTCGCTGGTGGGCGGGGCGGTGTCGGTGCTCACCTCGGGCAGGGATTCAAGGGAGAAGGGAACGAATTGATCGAGGATCTGCTCGCTGGGATGAACCGCCGGCACGCGCGCCACCGAGGAGAAGGCGAGGGAGATCCAGCCGTCCGGGCTGCGGAAACCCAGCTCGACGCGATAGTCGCGATCGCTCAGGGGAACGGGGAGGTACCACTCGGTGGCTTTGCTGTCGACCACCACCTCCTGCAAGGTGTGGGGGTGAGAGGAGCCGCCGGGCAGACCGGTGACATCGGCCACGCGCAGGCAGAGTTGGGAGGCGCCTGCGGCCAGGGCGGCTTCGCGATCGCCCTCGGCGATCTCCCAGAAGGCATAAGCCCACTGGGGATCCCGGGGCAGGAACACCACCCGGGTCTCGGAGTCGGGCCGGGGGGCGGGGGCCATGTCTGACTCCAGCTCTTGCAGATCCGCCTCCGGCCCGGTGAGGTCGGCGGAGGCGCCTACGGCGAAGGGGGCGGATACGGAGATGGCCGCTTGGGCCTCCTCGGGGGCAAGTCCGGCCTTGTCGGCAATCGCCCCGGCCAAACCTTCGCGATTCTGGGCGCTGTAGCGGCTGATGCCGAGGGTGCGGGCCAGCTCACGCAGCTGGCGCATGCTCATGGAGGCAAGGTTGGCGACGGGGTTGTTGCTTGCCATCCGTAACCATTGGGGCGAACGATGCGGCCAATATTCCGGGATCCGAAGGGCCTGGGATCGCTCCTGTCAGCGGATGGCAACAACAGAGACCCCGGGCCAACGGGTCAGGGGTTCGCCCGAGCGGGGGGCGGGAGCTTGGGGCGGCCCCTGCGGG
>JBIPMZ010000018.1:0-16171 GCA_044376165.1 Cyanobium sp. | reverse complement strand
AATGGCGTTGCAGGTCGCGGCCCATCGCCACGTTGAATTTCTGGTCCGTACCGCCAAGTTCCACGTCTGCTTCGATCGCCATCGAGTCGTAGCCCTGCAGCAGGGGGTAAAGAAATTCATGCAGGGAAATGGGGATGCCGCTGCCGTAGCGGTTTGCAAAATCCTCCTTCGCCAGCATCTGGCCCACCGTGCTGGTGGCCAGCAGTTCAATCACCTGCGACAGGTCCAGACCCGCCAGCCATTCGCTGTTGCGGCGCACCTCCAGCCGTCCCGGCGTTTCGAAATCCAGCAGCGCCCGCTCCCGCGGTTGCCCCAGCCCCAGCTGCACCAGATACGTTTCCGCATGGGCCTCCACCTCCGCCGCGCTCAACGGCACCCGGGTTGCGCTCTTGCCCGTGGGGTCGCCGATCCGCGCCGTGAAATCCCCCAGGATCAGCACCGCCGTATGGCCCGCCTCCTGAAACGCCCGCAGGCGGCGGAACAGGATCGAATGGCCCAGATGGATCTCGCTGCCGGTGGGGTCGATGCCCAACTTCACCCGCAAGGGCCGGCCGCCCGCCGACGCTTCCGCCAGCCGCTCCGCCAGCCCGTCGGCCGGGAACAGATCCGCCAGGCCGCGGCGGATCCAGGCCGGCAACCCGGCCCCGTGCTCCGCCCCCTGGGGCCGCTGCTGCTTCACTGATTCGCCTGCACCGCCCGGGGATCGTATGGCAGCCGCCGCGTTCAGCTGGCGGTTTCCAGCTGGCTCTTCATCCGCTCCAACGTGCAGTGCAGCTGCTGGAACATCGTCTCCGGCGTCAGCCCGAACTGACCCAGCTGGGTGCGCAGCTGCTCCACCGTCAGCCGCGCCTGGAAGTCTTCCGAGAGCTCAAATCGCTTCATGAACACCCGGTATCGATCCATGATCTCCTCCATTCGCTCGATATAGAGCTTTTTGCCCTCCCGATCAAATTTGCCGTACTCGCCCCCCAGCTGCATCAGCTGCTGGTAGTCGCTAAACAGATTTTTGGCTTCCTCCTGAACGATCTCGGAGTCGAAGAAGGCCATGGCAGAAGGGATGAGAAGGCAAGCTGTGTTGGATTCTGGGCTCCTCCGCCGGGGAGGGAAGGTTCGGATCCACGCATCTGGCCCCTCCCCTGGCCCGCGCCGTACCCCTGCCGCTAACTTCGGCAGCGTTGTGCCGTTTCGGGAGTCGCGATGGCCAGCCGCCACTGGTTGGATCCCCTGGCGCGGCGCCTGCTGATCGCGACAGGCCAGCTGCCGGCTCCGGCCCCGGCCTCGAACCCGGCCCCGGCTCCTTCCCCGGCCCCGGACGACCACCAGGAGGTGGTGGAGCAGGAGCTGCTCGCCCTGCGCCTCGCCCAAAACCCCAGCCTGCGCCTGCGCGATGCCGAGGAGGTGCGGCGGGCCGCCCGCCTGGGCTGGGGGTTGGATGTCAACCGCGCCACCGCTGCCGACTGGTTGCGCCTGCCGGGTTGCCGCCCCGAACAGGTCGACCTGCTGCTGCGCCTCCAGGCCGGCGGCGTGCAGCTCAGCGGTCCCGAGGATCTCCAGCAGCTGCTCGGCCTCCACGACACCCTCCTCGCCGCCTGGCTGCCGTTGCTGCGCTTTCACTGGTACGGCGACCCGCCCCCCACCGGCCGCGCGCCGGTAGCCGTCAACCGCGCGGCGCCCGACGAACTGCAGGACCGGCTCGGACTCTCCCCGGAGCGCTGCCGCCGGCTGCTGAGCGAGCGCGAGCGGGTGCCCTTCCGCGATCTGGCAGAGCTGCAGCAGCGGCTGCACCTGCCCGCGGCGGTGGTGGAGGGCTGGATCGGCCGCGTTGCCTTCGATCCCCCGGAGGCGAGCCCCGCCCGGCAGCCTCCGGCGCTGCCGCCAGCCCTGCCGCCGACCCGGCGGCGAGGCCGATGAGTCGCCAAGGGGATCTGTTCGCCGGCCAGGCCCTCGGCGGCGCTTCCCCCCTCCCGGCCGCTCCGCCGCCGCTGCTGCGCCATCAGCTTCTCGCCTGGCAAGCGCGGGTGGCGGCCCATCAAGCCCCGCTCTTTGCCCGCCAGCCCGCTGGGCCGACGGAGCAGAGTGTGCTGTTCGAGCCCGACCCCGGCGAGGGGGCCCCCTCCACCCCGGCCGCCGCCGCCGCCCGCCTCGACCCCCTCGCCCTCGCGCCCCAGAGCCTTTCCTTCTGGCGCTGGCCCCGCGCCCCCCACCAGGGCGCCGCCCTCTACCTCGTCACCGATCGCCCGCCCGATCCCGCCCCGCCCCTGCTCCTCTACGTGGGGGAAACCGGCCGGGCCGATCGCCGCTGGAAGGGCGATCACGATTGCAAGAACTACCTGGCGGCCTACGGCGAAGCCCTGGCGCGAGCCGGTCTGCCCGCCCGCCTCAGCATTCGCTTCTGGCTGGATGTGCCAGAAACGATCACCGCGCGGCGCGCCCTGGAGCAGGCCTTGATCCGCCGCTGGCTGCCGCCGTTCAACAAAGAAACCCGCGGGCGCTGGACCACCCCCTTCACGGCCGATTCCGACTGAGCCCCCGCGCAGGAATCGCTACGGTGGTGGGTCGCCCGCGCCGGCCCGGAAGCATGGAATTTCGCTGTCTTGCCCCATCCAGCAATGTCCTGGAGGTCTGGGATGGCGACACCCTGGCCGTCGGCCTGTTCAGCGATGCCGAGCACCCCGGCCGCGCCCAGCTGAGCGCCCTGTTCGGCGCCTCCCTGGAGGAGCACCTGCAGCTGCGGCGCTTCCACGCCAAGCCCGGCGAAAGCCTCTGCATCGAGCGCCTCGGCCAGAGCCCCTCCACCCTGGCGATCGTGGGCCTCGGGGAAGCCGCCGAGTTCCACCTCACCGCCCTGCGCCACGCCGTCGCCAGCGCCACCCGCATCGCCTCCAAGGTGGGCTGCCACCACCTCGGCCTGCTCATGCCCGTCGAGGGGCTCGGCGCCGCCGCCGCCGCCGCGGCGATGGCCGAAGCCGCCCGCCTCTGCCTCTACGCCGACCTGCGCTTCAAGAGCGAGGCGGAGCCCCGCAGCCTGCCGGAGCGGGTCTCCCTGCTCGGCCTGGGCGAAGAAGCCACCGAAGGCCTGCTGCACCTCGATGCGATCTGCGGCGGCGTGGAGCTCGCCCGCCAGCTCGTGGCCGCCCCCCCCAACATCGCCACCCCCCAGGCCCTGGCCGAGGTGGCCGCCGAGATCGCCCGCGAATACGGCATGGAGCTCCAGGTGCTGGAGCGCGCCGACTGTGAAACCCTCGGCATGGGCGCCTTCCTCGGCGTTGCCCAGGGTTCCGACCTCCCCCCCAAGTTCATCCACCTCACCTACCGCCCCGACGGGGAGCCGCTCCGCCGCGTGGTGCTGATCGGCAAGGGCCTCACCTTCGATTCCGGCGGCTACAACCTCAAAACGGCCGGCTCCCAGATCGAGATGATGAAGTACGACATGGGCGGCAGCGCCGCGGTGCTCGGCGCCGCCCGCGCCATCGGCCAGCGCCGGCCCGAGGGGGTGGAGGTGCATGTGATCGTGGCCAGCTGCGAAAACATGATCAGCGGCAACGCCATCCACCCCGGCGACATCCTCACCGCCTCCAACGGCACCACGATCGAGATCAACAACACCGATGCCGAGGGGCGCCTTACCCTCGCCGATGCCCTCGTCTACGCCTGCAAGCTCGAACCCGACGCCATCGTCGACCTCGCCACCCTCACCGGTGCCTGCGTGGTCGCCCTGGGGGAGGAGATCGCCGGCCTGTGGACCAACAGCGACCTGCTTGCCGATGGCCTCCTCTCCGGCGCCACCGCGGGCGGCGAGGCCCTCTGGCGCATGCCCCTGCGGGATTCCTACCGCGAAGGCCTCAAAAGCACCCTCGCCGACTTCAAAAACACCGGCCCCCGCCCCGCCGGCTCGATCACCGCCGCCCTCTTCCTGCGGGAGTTCGTGCGCAAGGGAATCCCCTGGGCTCACCTCGACATCGCCGGCACCGTCTGGACCGACAAGCCCCGCGGCCAGGATCCCGCCGGCGCCACGGGCTTCGGGGTGCAGACCCTGGTGAACTGGATCTGCGACGGCGCGCCGGCCTAGGTTGGCCGCTGCTTTGCCGGCGTCGATGGCCCTCCCCAAGATCCGCTGGTTCGTCAAAGCCCAGCTCGGGGTTCTGCTCCTCCCCGCCGGCCTCTGCGTGTTTGGCGAGGCGGTGATCCGCAAGGCCTTCCAGCCCGATCGCGGCCCCTGGTTTTGGTACGGCACCCTCGGCCTGATCCTGATCAACGCGGGCGTGGGCCTGATGATCGAAAGCGGCCTGCTGCGGGGCTACCCCGGCCGGGCGGGGAACTGACCCCGGCTCGGGGGAGCCACCCCCCTCAGGCGGCAGCCACGCTGGGCACCAGCGCCAGCGGCGCCTCCAGCTCGTGGATCTGCCAGTGAGCCCGCTCGCCACAGGTGGCCAGGATCGGCTCGAGCTGCTCAGCCGCCGCGGCCGGAGAGGGATAGGGGCCGACATAGCGGGTCTGCAGACCGTCCCGGATGGTCAGCAGATACATACCGAAGCACTCGCAGGGAACGGAGTGAGGCTAGGGCGGCTTGACGGGGTTGAACAGGGAAAACCGCGGTCGCTCAGGCGGACTTCACCGAATTCGGCAACTCTGCCGGCTTCAGCGACTCCGCCGGCTTCGGCGCCTGGGCGGCACTGGCCCCCCACGCCGCGGCGCTGCGGGCCCGCTGGCCCCACACCGCATCCAGACGACGGTCCCGGCCGCACGACCACCGGTAGTAGCGGTACGGCACGCCGTTGCGGCGCGCGTAGTTCTGGTGATAGTCCTCCGCCGGCCAGAACTTGTTCAGCGCCTTGATCTCCACCTTGATCGCCGAGGCGGGCCGGCCCAGTTCTCGGGCCGCCGCCAGCAGCGAATTGCGCGCCTCCACCGCCTGGGTGGCGTTGGTGGTGAAGATCGCGGGCCGATACGACTCGCCGCGATCGCAAAACTGCCCGCCGCCATCGAACGGATCCACGTTGCGCCAATACGCCCGCAGCAGCTTCTCGTAGCGCAGGCGGGTTGTGTCGAACCTCACCCGCACCACCTCCCGGTGGCCGGTGCCGCCGCCCGAAACCTGGCGGTAGGTGGGGTTGGCCTGCTTGCCGCCGCTGTAACCGCTGGTTACGTCCAGCACCCCCGCCAGGCCCTCCAGGTCGTGCTCCAGACACCAGAAGCAGCCCCCCGCCAGCACCGCCTCCTCCGTGGCCGCCCAACCCGCCGGTGCCGCCCCGAAGCAGAGCAGCAGCGCGAGGAGCAGGGCGAACAGGGGCCGGGCGGGGCGCATGGCGGTCAGCTGGTGGCGGGGAGCTGGTCGAGGATGGCGGCCGCGGCGCGGTCCGTGACGCCGGGCTCCCCCAGCGCCTGCCGCAACCGACCGTACCCCTCCAGCACCCGCCGCCGCCGCTCGCCGGCGGACTCCAGCAGGGGCTCCACCTGCGCCGCGATCGCCTCCGGCGTCAGCTCCCCCTGCAGCAGCTCCGGCACCAGGCGCTCCCCCAGCACCAGGTTCACCGGGGAGATGTGGGGCACGTTGAAGCGCAGCAGGTGTTTGGCCACCAGGGCGGTGACGCGGCTGACGCGGTAGCCCGTCACTTGGGGCACCCCCCGCAGGGCCAACTCCAGGTTCGCCGTTCCCGATTTGGTCAACGCCGCGTCGGCGGCGGCGCAGAGGAGCGGCCGCAGCCCGTCGGCCTCCGCGGCCCCCAGCACCCGCGCCCGCGCGCCGGCCGCCGCCATCGCCCGCTGCAGGGGCGCCTCGAAGCCCGCCAAAGCGGCCGGCACCAGCACCTCCAGATCCGGACGCCGCCGCTGCAGCAGCGCCACCGCCGCCGCCATCGGCGGCAGCAGGTAGCGGAGCTCCTGGCTGCGGGAGGCGGGCAGCAGCAGCAACACCGGCGCCGTCGCGTTGATCCCCAGGCGTTGCCGCGCCTCCGCCCGGCTGGGGGGGGTGCCGAGGGTGTCGATCAGGGGATGGCCCACCCAGGTCACCTGCGCCCCGCGCGCGGCGTAGAAGCGCGCCTCCTCCGGGAAGATCGCCAGGATTTTGTCGGAGAAGCCGATCAGCCGGGTGGTGCCCCCCTCCCCCAGCCGAAACGCCCACTCCTGCGGAGCGATGTAATACGTGATCGGCAGCCGGGGGTAGAGGCGCCGCAGGCGCCGGCCCAGGTTCACATTCGCGCCCATGTAATCGATCAGCACCACCCCGTCGGGGGGGTGGTGGCGCAGCCAGCGCCGCAACCGCGACTGCAGCCGCAGGGTGGGCAGGATCAGCGGCAGCACCTCCCACAGTCCGATCGCCCCCAGCCGGGCGGTGTCGGCCAGCAACCGGGCGCCGGCCTGGCGCATGCGCGGCCCCCCCAGCGCCACCACCTCCAGCTCGACACCCCGCAGGGCCGCCTGCCGGTGCAGGGCGGCGATCAGGAGCGAGCCCTGCAGATCCCCGGACACTTCACCGGTGCTCACCAGCAGCCGGGTCATCCGCGCAGGGCCGGCAGCGGCCCGCGGCGGCCTGGACCGATCGAAGCTTCCAGAAAACCGCAGAGTTCGGCGGCGGCGGGCAGGAGGGTTTGGGCGCGGGCCTGGCGCAGGGCCTCCGCCAGCACCCGGTCGCTGCGGTAGATCAGCTGCCAGATCTCCTGCAGCTGCCGCAGCTCCGCCCCCTCATTCCTCTCCGCCAGGCCGCTGCGCCGCAGGCCCACCCGGTTCAGGCCCCGCACCCGCCCCGGATGGCCCTCCACCACCATGAACGGCGGGCAGTCGCGGTCGATCCGGCTCATGCCCCCCACCATCGCCAGGCTGCCGATGTGCACAAACTGGTGGATGCCGAGCACACCGCCGATCACCGCCCGGTCGCCGATCACCACATGGCCCGCCACCGCCACGCCGTTGGCGATGACGATGCGATCCCCCAGCTGGCAGTTGTGACCCAGATGGCTGTAGGCCATCAGCAGGTTGCCGTTGCCGATGCGGGTCTGCTCCCCCTCGTGGGTGGCGCGGTTGATCGTCACGCATTCGCGGATCGTGTTCGCGTCGCCGATCACCACCTCGGTGGGGGCGCCGTCGTATTTGAGATCCTGGGGTTCGAGGCCGAGGCAGGCCCCCGGAAAGATGCGGTTGTCCCGCCCCATTCGCACCCGGCCATCGATCACCACATGAGGCCCGATGCGGCAGCCCTCCCCGATCTCCACCTCCGCGCCGATCACGGCGTAAGGGCCGACCTCCACGCCACCGCCCAGGCGCGCGCGGGGATCGACCAGGGCCGTGGGATGAACGCTGGTGGCCATCGCTGCACTCGACATCCCTCAGTCCACCAGGGAGAACATCAGCTCGCCGGAGCAGACCAGCCGGCCGTCGACCGTGACCTCGCCCCGCACCTTGCCGAAGCGTTTGCGCTTCAAGCTGAGGAGCTCGCAGCTGATGCGCAGCTGGTCGCCCGGCACCACGGGCTTGCGAAAGCGCACCCCATCGATGCCGGCAAAAACGAACAGGCCTCTCGGCAGATTCGGCATCTGGGTGACGATCAGACCACCCACCTGGGCCATCGCTTCCACGATCAGCACTCCGGGCATCAGGGGACGACCGGGGAAATGCCCCTGGAATTGCGGCTCGTTGAGCGTGACGTTTTTGATCGCGACGGCCCGCTGGCCCGGCGTGTATTCGATCACCCGATCCACGAGGGCAAAGGGATAGCGATGGGGCAGCAGATTCAAAATCTGCTCGCTGCTGAGCAGCACCGGTTCGGCCGGGGCGGTGGGGCTGGGCGGAGTGGCTGGCGGGGTGGTGACGGTCAAGGGGCTCAGGCGGTCAGGGGATGGCGAGGGGGGCAGGCGGTTGTGGCTGGGCGGCCAGGGCGGCCGCCAGGGCGGTGTGCAACCCGTGGGAGCCCCGGTAAGCGAACACCTGGGCTTGGGGCAGGCCCACCAGTGCCAGATCCCCCAATAAATCCAAGAGCTTATGGCGCACCGGTTCGTCCCCATAGCGCAGGGGGGGATTCAACCACTCCGCCCCGTCGCACACCAGGGCGTTGTCGAGGGCGCCGCCCCGGATCAAGCCGGCGGCGCGCAGCTGCTCCACCTGCTCGCGGAAACCGAAGGTGCGGGCCGGTGCGATCTCCCGCACGAAGGCCTCCGGGGTGAGGTCGAGGGAATAGAGCTGGCGGCCGATCGCCGCTTGGGGATACTCCACCGCGCAGCCCAGCCGCAGCTGCTCCGCTGGCGTCACCGCCGCAAAACTCAGGCCGTGGCGCAGCAGCAGGGGCTGGGGGGGCAGGGGGAGGGGGGTGCGCTCCCCCCGCTCCTGCAGTCCCGCCTCCCCGATCGCCTCCACCCAGGGCAGGGCGGAGCCATCGAGCAGCGGGATTTCGCCCCCCTCCACCAGGATCTCGGCCTGGCTCACCCCGCAGCCGGCCAGGGCGGCCAGGAGGTGCTCCACCGTGGCCAGTCGGCCCCCATGGAGCTGCAGGGTCGTGCAGAGCTGGGTGTCGCACACCTGGGAGGGGGCCAGGCGCTGCAGCGGCTCCTCGGGCCGCTCCAGCCAGCCCACCCGGTAGCCGGGCAACGCGGAGGGCTGCAGCCGCACCCGCGCCACCGCGCCGCTGTGGAGCCCGACGCCACAGCGCTCCACCGCGGTGGCGAGGGTCCAGGCCCGGGCGTAATCGGAGGGCCAGCCGCTCACTAGAACTTCCAACCCACGCCGAGGTTGAAGCGCCAGTTGCCGGTGAAGTCCTGGCTCGCCACCTCCAGCCGCAGCGGACCCACCGGCGTGGTCACGATCAGGCCGGTGCCCACCGAGAAGCCCTCCCCTGGCTTGAGCAACAATCCGCCGGGGTTGCCGGACACGTTGGCCTGGGAGCCGAAGGTGGTGCCGCCGTCGATGAACAGCTCCCCGCTGATGATGCTGAAGATCGGGAAGCGGTACTCGATCGTGGCCTCGCCGAAGCTGCGGCCCACCCCCAGGTCGCAGTCGTAGTAGCCCCGCACGGAGTTGCCGCCCCCCACGCAGAAGGCCTCGTAGGTGGGCAGCGAACCGACGTTGGTGCCGGCGGACAACTGGAACGCCAGGGCCTGCTTGCAGTCTTCGGTTTCGCCGGGCTTCGGGCGGCAGCCCTTGTAGAGGCTCAACCAGCGCACCGGGATGAAGTGGGTGTAGCTGGCGCGCAGGCGGTTGAAGGTGGGGGAATCGGGGCCGACGGAGATGAACTGCTCCGTGCCGAGGCTGAGGAAATTGCCGCGGGTGGGGTTGCGCGGATCGTCGAGGGTGTTCATGGTGGCAGCCGCCCGCACCCCCACCAGGTTGTTGGAGGTGGCGCAATTGAAGGCGACACAGATCACCGAATCGACCGGCACCTGGCCACCGTTGGCCGAAAAGTTGTTGCTCGCCACCCCATAGGGCTGGGAGGCGCCGGAGAAGTCGATCGGCCTCACCTGCTGTGCGCTCAGACCGACCACGAGGCTCCAGGGAGCGCGCTTGAAGGGGTTGCCGCCATTGAGAGGCCGCACGAACTGCAGGTTACCGCCAGCCCGCTGGATCACCACAGAGTTGCCGTTATAATTAAACCAGCTCAGGGAAGAATCGGTATTTTCAGCATTGCTGACGGTATTGAAGGTCTTGCCGAGCGGGTTGTTGCTGCTGTTGATGTTGTAAGCGAGGCTGGTGCCGGGAGCCTCGTAGAACTCCGAGGCGGTGAGGATGTTGCCGTTGCTCTGACTCTGGAAGATCTGCGGTACGTCCCGACTCACGAACGCCTTGAGGCGGAAGGCGGTGCGGAACGGATCCCCCTTGATCCAGGGATCGGTGAAGGTGATGTCGAACAGGCCGCCGAACTGGCCGTAGGTGAAGCTCGTCGCCAGATCCCAGGCCCGGCCGAACAGGTTGGTGTCCTGCAGCTGCACCTGGCCAAACACCCCCTGGCTCTGGCTGTAGCCCAGGCCACCGGAGAGGGAACCGGTCGACTGCTCGACGATGCCCAGCACGATCGTCACCTCCCCGGGGTTGGCCGGTTCCGGCTTGAGGGTCACCTTGACGTCGCTGAACAGGCCGGTGCCGTAGAGGCGCTTGAGGTCTTCCTCCAGGTTGCGGCGGTTGAAGATCTGGCCGGGCTGGAGCGAGATCTCGCGGGTGATCACCCAGGGCCTGGTCTTGCCCTTGATCGGCTCGCCCTTGTCGTTGGTGGTGGAGCCCTCCTTGTTGAGGAATTGCACCTCCACGCCCGCCACGGTCCCCTGCCGCACCGTCAGCTGCACCTCCCCCTCTGGACTGATGCGGTTGGGGCCACTGACGCGGGCCAGGGAATAGCCCTGGTCGGCGTACCACTTCTGCAGCTCCTCCATGCGCGTCTGGAGGGTGCGCAGGTTGAGGGTGCGGCCGAGGTCGCTGGCGAAGGTCTCCTGCACCACAGGCTCGGGCACCTTCGCCTCCGGCGGGTCGAGGGTCACCTTGGTGAGGACCGGATTGGGGGTGGCGGTGACGATCAGGCGCACCCCCAGGGGACCGTCCTGGGGCGCCATGCGCACGTCGGAGAACCAGCCGGTGGCGTAGATCGCCGCCAGGTCGGTCTTGAGTTCGCTGCGGGTCACCTCGGTGCCGGGGCTGACCGTCATCGCGTCGTAGACGATCTGCTCAAGACGGGGCTGATCGGGATGGCCGCTCAGGCCCTCCACCACGACCTCGCTGATCATCACCCGTGGCTCCTGGCTGTCAGCCTGCGGCGGGGGCGACCCTCCGGCGGGGGGCTGGACGCCGGGCTGGGCGGCGTCAGGCGAGGGTTGGTCCGGGGTTCCGGCGGGGGGCTGCTGGCCCGGGGCGCTCCCCGGGGTCTGCGGGCCGGACGTGCCCGCTGGAGGCTGCGGGGCCGGTGCGGTGCCGGGGGTGTCGCCGAGGGGGGCGAAGGGATCGGCAGGGGATGCCGGGGAGGGCTCGGCGGCAGGGGCGGGGATGGCCAGGGCGGGGCCTGCGGCGAGCAGCAGGGCGGCTAGAAGGGGAGCGCTAGCGACCGCGCCCGGCAGGGCGACAGGACGGAGGAAGGTCGACCTGCGGAGGCGTACGCCGGGCATGGGGGATTTGCGGAGCGGCACGGCCGCACATCGACGCAGACCTTACCGGCAGGAGCGGGGTTCGGGGCAGACCCCTTGGACCCGTTTGAAGACCTCCCCGTAGGCCTCCACCACACCGCCGAGGTCCTGACGGAAGCGGTCCTTGTCGAGGATCCGGTCGGCGGCGTCGGCGGTGGCCCGGTCCCACAGGCGGCAGGTGTCGGGGCTGATCTCATCGGCCACCACCAGCTCCCCGTCCGCCGTGAAGCCCAACTCGATCTTGAAGTCCACCAGCTCCAACCCCACCGAGGCAAACAGCTCCCGCAACTCCCGATTCACCTGCAACGCCAGCTCCCCGACGCGGCGGCGCTGCTCCGGATCCAGCAGCCCCAGGCGCTCCAGCCGCGCCTCGCTCAGCAGCGGATCGCCAAGGGAATCCTCTTTGTAGTACAGATCCAGCAAGGGGGGCTCCAGGGGGGTGCCCACCGCGATCGGCATCTGGCGGCAGAGGGAGCCGGCGGCCACGTTGCGCACCACCACCTCCACCGGCACGATCCGCACCGATTGCGCCAGCATCCAGCGCTCGCCGTTGATCCCGAGGTAGTGGGTGGGCACCCCCCGGCGATCGAGATGCTCGAACAGCAGGGAGGAAATGCGGCAGTTGAGGGCGCCCTTGCCCGCCAGCTGGGCCTTCTTCTCCGCGTTGAAGGCCGTGGCGTCGTCCTTGAACTCCACGGCCACCCGATCCTCCCGGTCGGTGGCGTACACCCGTTTGGCTTTGCCCTCGTGGAGCAGCGGGCCGAGGACGTAAGCGGTCATGGGGAGGGGGCGGCGGACGGGACGACGGGGGCTGGGGCGGGGGCGGGCTCGGAGCTGTGCCCCCCGGGAGCACGGGGGGAGCGCAGCTGGAGCTCCAGCTGGCGGGTGCGAGCCGTGGCGGCGGGATCCCGCTGCCGCAGCCGCCACTCCCCGTAGGCATCATCGAGGCGGCCACTGAGCCGCAGGCGGCGCTCGATCGCCCGGGCGGTGAGGGGATCCCGCTCGATCTGTTCGTCGAGAATCTCGGTTACCAGGCTCCAGGAGCCCTCGGCGGCGGCCTGCTCCAGGGCCGCCTCCAGCAACGCCTCCCGCTCGGCGGCGGGGAGGGTATCGAACAGCCGCACCGCCCGTCGCAGTCGCTCCGCCCCGGGGGCCCCCCTCTGACGAGAGGCCAGCAGCAACGAGGCCGCAGCCCGGCGCAGGCCGCGCCCTTCGAGGTGATCGGCCAGCAGGTCGACGGCCGGACGGCTCACCACCGTGCCATCCTCGCGCCGCTGGATCGGCAGCAGGAGGCTCTGGAGGGCGGCCGGGTCGGAGGCGCTGAGGCGCTCCAGGGCGAGGGCGGCGCGGCGATGATCCAGCGCTGCCGAAGCCGCTCGCCACTGCAGCAGCAGCCACTGCACCCGGGCGGCCCCGGGGCCGGGTCCGTAGCGGCTGAGCACCGACATCGCCGCCTCCGGCGCCTGGCAGGTGAGGAGCACGTCGGCATTGGCCAGCACCACTGGCAGGGGCTGGGGGGCGGGATGCCTCGCCATCAGCCGCTCCCGCAGCCGCCCCAGCCGCAGCTGGTCATCCTCCGCCAGGGTGCGGCGGCAGAGGGCATCGAGCTCCGCCAAGTCCGCCGCCGCCAGGCGAGCGGTGAACTCCGCCTCGCCGAGGGGCAGCGGGGAGGCGATCGCCGGGGCCTCAGGGGAGCCCAGTGCCGGGGCAGCTGAGGCCGGGGCGACAGGGGCCGGGGCGGCTGCCGCAGGGGCTGCGGGGACGGGCGCGAGCAGGGCCAGGGCCGCCGCCAGGGCCAGACGGAGCCGCACCGGGGGCCGCGCCGGCAGGATGGTGGGCGCGGGCAGGGTTACAGGCGCGGGCACGGTCACGGACAATGGCAGGGTCCTTCACGGGTGGCCCCAGTGAGCGCCCCCGGCGGCTAAACCTAGCGGCGGTTGCGCTGCTCCTCCCCCTCCGGGCTTCCCCCTCCCCCCACCGCACCGCCCGCTGCCATGGTCGCCAGCTCCGCCCCCGTCTCCCCCCCTGCGCGCATCTTGGTGGTGGGGGGAGGTGGCCGCGAAAACGCCCTGGGCTGGGCCCTGGCGCGCTGTCCCGGCGTCGAGGCGGTCTGGGTGAGCCCCGGCAATGGCGGCACCGCCGAGCTGCCCGGCTGCCGGCAGCTGGCGATCCTTGAGGACGACCAAGAGGCCCTGGCCGTTGCCTGCCGGGAGCTGGCGGTCGAGCTGGTGGTGGTGGGGCCGGAGGCGCCGCTGGCGGCGGGCCTGGCCGACCACCTGCGCCGCCGGGGAATCGCGGTGTTTGGTCCTGGCGCCGATGGGGCCCAGCTGGAGGCGAGCAAGCGGTGGGCCAAGGCCCTGATGCGGGAGGCCGGCGTCCCCACCGCCGCCTACTGGAGCGCCGACCGCCTGGAGGAAGCCCTGGCCGTGCTGGCCCGGGAGAACCGCCCCCTGGTGGTCAAGGCGGATGGGCTCGCCGCCGGCAAGGGCGTCACCGTGGCCGGGAGCGTGGCCGAAACCGAAACCGCGATCCGGGAGGTGTTCGAGGGCCGCTTCGGGGCCGCCTCGTTGGTGCTGGAGGAGCAGCTCGACGGTCCGGAGGTGTCGGTCTTTGCGCTCACCGATGGCCGCTCCCTCGTTCTGCTTCCCCCCGCCCAGGACCACAAGCGCATCGGCGAGGGGGACACCGGCCCGAACACCGGCGGCATGGGGGCCTACGCCCCGGCCCCGCTCCTGGATCCGGCGGCCCTGGAGGAGGTGCGGCGGCAGGTGCTCGAACCCACCCTGGACGCCCTGCGCCGCCGTGGCATCGTCTACCGCGGGGTGATCTATGCCGGTCTGATGCTCACCGAACAGGGGCCGCAGGTGATCGAATTCAACTGCCGGTTCGGCGATCCGGAATGTGAGACGCTCATGCCCCTGCTCGGCCCGGAGCTGGCCACCGTGCTGCGGGCCTGCGCCGACGGCCGGCTGGCCGCGGCCCCGCCCCTTTCGGTGCGGCCCGGGTGCAGCGCCTGCGTCATCGCCGCGGCGGAGGGCTATCCCGGGGACGTGCGGCGCAACGACCCGATCCTCGGAACGGTGGCCAGCAGCGAGACCTTGCAGCTCTTCCATGCCGGCAGCCGCCGCGAGGCCGATGGCACCTGCCGCACCGCCGGCGGGCGGGTGCTGGCGATGGTGGCCCAGGCGGACGACTTCGACACGGCCTTCGCCCGGGCCTACGCCGCCCTGGCGCAGGTGCACTTCGCCGGCATGACCTTCCGCCGCGACATCGGCCATCAGGTGCGGCGCCCATGAACGACTGGCAAGGGCGGCTGGCCCGCTGGTGGGCGGAGTTCAGCCTGCAGACCAAGCTGCTGGCGGTGGCCACCCTGGTGGTCAGCCTGCTGATGACCGGCATCACCTTCTTCGCCCTCCACAGCATCCAGGAGGATGTGCGCCTCAGCGACACGCGCTACGCCCGCGACCTGGGGCTGCTGGTGGCCGCCAACGTCAACCCCCTGGTGGCCGGCGGCGAAGACCGGGAACTGGCCACGGTGGCGGAGCGCTTCTGGAGCTCCAGCCGCAGCCTTCGCTACATCGTCTTCGCCGACGCCGAAGGGGTGATCTACCTGGGCATTCCGATGGGCAACGGCGGCGCCTCCCAGGGGGCCGACCAATTGCTCAGCCGCCGCCTCGAGCTGCCGGCCGACCTGCAGCAGCGGCCCGACAACCCCTTGATTCGCCAGCACCTCAGCCCCGACGGTCAGGTCACCGATGTGTTCGTGCCGCTGGTGGACGGCGATCGCTACCTGGGGGTGGTGGCCCTGGGGGTCAACCCCAACGAGACGGTGCTGGCCAGCTCCGCCCTCACCCGGGAGGTGACCGTGGCGGTGTTCATCTCGATCTGGGTGCTGGTGATCCTCGGCTCGGTCTTC
Source organism: Cyanobium sp. (assembly GCA_044376165.1). GTDB lineage: Bacteria > Cyanobacteriota > Cyanobacteriia > PCC-6307 > Cyanobiaceae > Cyanobium. The sequence continues at coordinate 1,165 of JBIPMZ010000018.1, read as the reverse complement.
AACGCCCTCACCATCACCCAGCCGGTGAAGGAGCTGCTGCGGGGGGTGCGGCGCATCGCCGGCGGCGATTTCGCCACCCGCATCGCCCTGCCGGTGGGAGGGGAGCTGGGGGAGCTGCTGGAGGGCTTCAACACCATGGCCTCCCGCCTGGAGGCCTACGACGAGGCCAACATCGAGGAGCTGCAGGCCGCCCAGGTGAAGCAGCAGTCGCTGATCGCCACCATGGCCGACGGCGCCGTACTCCTCGACGACGAGGGCCGGATCGTGCTGGCCAACCCCACCGCCCGCCGCCTGTTCCGCTGGGAGGGTCGCAAGCTGGATGGGAGCGAGCTCGAGAGCCAGCTACCCGATCGCCTCGCCATCGAGCTGCATCCGCTCCTCTCCGGCCTGATCGCCAGTGAGAAAGACCTGGCGGATGTGCGCTGCAGCCTGGGCGAACCGTCCCGCACCCTGCGCATCGTGCTGCAATCGGTGCGGGATGCCAGCGGCGAAATCCTCAAGGGCATCGCGATGACCATCCAAGACCTCACCCGTGAGGTGGAGCTCAACGCCGCCCAGAGCCGCTTCATCAGCAACGTCTCCCACGAGCTGCGCACGCCGCTGTTCAACATCAAGAGCTACGTCGAGACCCTGCACGACCTCGGCGACCAGCTCAGCGAAGAGCAGCATCGCGAATTCCTGGCCATCGCCAACGCCGAGACGGATCGCCTCACCCGCCTCGTCAATGATGTGCTCGATCTTTCGCGCCTGGAATCCGACCGGATCTGGGCCTTTGAGCCGATCGAGGTGGCGCCGGCGATCGAGCAAACGCTCCGTACCTACCGCCTCAACGCCGAGGACAAGGGGGTGACCCTGCGGCTGGAGGCCGATCCCCAGCTGCCCCGGGTGATGGGCAACTGGGACCTGCTGCTGCAGGTTTTCGACAATCTGGTGGGCAACGCCCTCAAGTTCACCGCCCCGGGCGGGCGGCTGGTGCTGCGCGCTTACCCCTGGCCCGATCACTGCCGCCTGGAGCCGGGCACGGGCCCCTCCCGCAATCCCGCCTGCGCCCTCACCTCACCCCTGCCACGCCTGCGCATCGAGGTGGCCGACAGCGGCTACGGCATCTCCGAGGCCGACCAGGAGCGCATCTTTGAGCGCTTCTACCGGGTGGAGAACGCCGTCC
>JBIPMZ010000207.1:0-4628 GCA_044376165.1 Cyanobium sp. | reverse complement strand
CCACGGGCACGCCCAGCGCCCGCAAATCGAGGGCACGGCCCTGCAGCACGAGCCAGGAGGCCTGGGCCGCTTCGCCCAAGCGACGCTGCAGAGCCGTCAGGCGGTTGCGGAAGCATCCACCCGCCGCCGTAGGGGGCACCAGGCCCCAGCCCACCTCTTCGCACACCAGCAGCAGCGGCGCCCTTGTGCTCGCCACAGCCGCCAGCAGAGCCTCGCGCTGCTGGCACCAGTCCCCTTCCGCCAGCTCGAGATGGGCCGCCACCCAGGTGCCAAGGGAATCCACCAGGCCGATCTGCCCCGGCTCCAGCGCCCCCAGGGCCTCCGAAAGGGCGCCCTGGACCTCCCGGCAGCTCCAGCTCGCCGGTCGGCGCACCCGATGGCGCCGCAGCCGCTCCTGCCAGTCCTCGTCGTCGAGGCGGAGGGGGCCGGTGGCGAGGTAAACCACCTGCCGTCCGCTGGCCTCCGCCAGCTGCTCCGCCCAGCGGCTTTTGCCGCTGCCCGCGGGGCCGCTGATCAGGGTGAGACCGTCAGCCGCCACCGTTCATGTTGTGCAGGGTGGCCACCGAGGAGGGAGAGACGCGGTTGAGGTAGCGGAAGATCCAGTACTTGAAGATCGTTGCCAGCACCACCGGGAAGGTGGCAATGAACAACATAATAAAATTCTCGCGGGCGGGAAGCCCGAAGTGGTGGGCGATGCCATCGAGAAGCACCGTCCAGCCCTCGGGGCTGTGAAAGCCAACAAAAATGTCGGTGAAGAGAATGATGGCGAACGCCTTGGCACTGTCGCTCAGGCCATAGATCAGTTCGTCTATGAAGCCGCGCAGCACCTGCAGATCGCGTTGCCCAAATATGCACACCAGGGTGAAGCCCAGCAGGCCGAACAAATCAGCCAGCACATTTTTGATCGCCTGGGTGCTCTCCTGGTCGGCCTCCTGTTTGAGCTCCTTCGCCTTCTCCGCCAGCCGATCCTGCATCTCGCTGCGGCTGGGCACAGCCTCGCCGCGGATCAGGGCCTCGAACTCGATTTCATCCTGGAAGACGCGCAGCTTCCTCACGGCCACCTCCTCCAGCTGGGGCCGCGGGTAGGTGAGCAGCGGATTGCCTTGCGAGAAGTGATCGACCAGGGGCGAGACCAGCTGGGCGCGCAGGACGTGCTGGGTGAGGATCGGCACCAGGATCAGCAGCAGCAGAATGCGCAACGACACCAGGGTGGAGTCGCGGCGGCGCCGGAAACCAGCCACGACGCTGACCTCGGCCTCCGGGTCGAGCTGGCGGCGCACCTGATCCACCATGCCGATCAGGCTGCGGGGCAACACCTCCGGCGAGCGACTGATTCTGGGCAGAGGCTTGCGATTGACGTCGTACCGGCTCACCACCGATTCGATCAGCTGAAGCTGGCGGAGTTCCTGACCCCCCAGCTCCTGCCGGTAGGCCTCGATCCCCTCGAGGGACTGGCGGCACACCTGCAGCGCGGCCCGGAAGCGGCGCAGCATCTGGGCCTGGGTAGCCTTGGGGATGCGCAGTTCCAACTCGGGCCGCACCGGCCGATCGTTGTAGTACTCCATCTCGAGGCTCTGGATGAGCAGCGCCGCTTCGTAGCCGCGTTCGAGCTGGTTGCTGAGATCGAGAGACTGGGCACGACCGAACGTACCCATCCAGTCAGTCAGGCCCATCGTCGGTGTGGTGTCGGCATCAGCGGGAGAAAACCCACCAGGTGAGCATGGGCACCAGCGTGCCAACCACCAGGAGCACCACCACCCAGGTGAAGGCGTTGCTGCTGGCCGTTTCCTCACGGGTGGGGATGTTGGTGGTCACCAACGCGGCCTCGGGGATCGCGGGTTCCCCTGGGTCTTCGCCGCCGCGCAGGACCGTGCTGAGGCGCAGCAGGGCGTCGAGACTGGCCTGGCGGTAGCGGTCGCCCTCGCGCAGCGGTTGGGCCATGGTGCTGCGGGCGGTGCTGCGCAGCAGCTCCGGGGGGAGTTGGCGTTCCAGGGCGGCCGAGGCGGCGATGGCGGCGCTTTTGGTCTGGCTGTCGATCAGGATCAGCAGGCGGGCCTCGCCACCGGGAGCCACCGACCAGCTCTCGAGCAGCTGCCGGGCCAGGGTCGGCAGCGTGAGGCCGTAATCGAGCCGCCCTACGGTAACCAGACGGGCATCGACCCGCTCCTCGCTGAAGCGCTCGAGCTGCCGCTCGATCTCCGTGCGGGAGGCGATGCTCAGCACATCGGCCTCGTCGAGCACCCGGCTGGCGGGGGGTTGGGAGGGGAGGTCGCGGAGGGAGAGGGCAAACGCGGGGGCTAGCGGCGCCACCAGCAGCACCAGGGCCAGAAGGGGCGCCAGGAGGAAGGGGGGCAGGCCGGTGCGACGGACCTGGGACGGGGGGAGGAAGCGCGGCACGCGGGGAATCGACATCGGCCTGGGTTCAGTTTGCCGTCAACCGGTCAGGCTGTCGCGGTTCAGCACCGCAATCACATCGAGAATTTGTTCGGATCGGCCCTGGGGAAGGGTCATCAGCTCAGACATTTCCCGTAACAGTTCCTGCTCCTCCGCCGTCACCACGCGATCGCAGTGGACGAGCTGGGCCGCCATGGCCAGAGCGGTCTCCTGCTGCGCGGGGGAGAGTGCCGGGATCGCCCGGGTGAGCAATGGGCGCCAGCCAGCCAGGCGCAGCTGATCGAGAAGGCCATCAAACAGGCGGCCCATGCTCTCCTCAGATCGCTCGGCATAGGGATGGCGACCCTCCAGCTGTCCCCGCAGGCTGCGGGCTTCGTCGGGCTCCAGCGCTCCGTCGCAGGCGACGGCGGCCAGGGCAATCGCCGCAAAGGCCTCTGCGGAATTCATCGCTCAGCGGCAGCGCCCCTCCATTGCAGCAGACCCGCCATCCGTTCCATCATTGTGTGCGGCAGGAACGACACGCTCCGCCCCATGCTGCGCTCCATCCCGGCTCGGATCGCCCTGGGGGGCGGCCTGCTCGGCCTGCTCCTCACCGTGAGCAACCAGTGGGGGGCCCCTCTGGCCGGGCAACCGATGGCCCCGGCCCTGGAGCGGGCTGGGGTGCTGGCAAGCCTTTTGGCGGTCGTGCTGATGCTGGTGGGCCTCCTCTGGGAGCGGATCGAGCCGGTGCCGCCGGAACGGGTGGCCCTGCAGGGCCGGGAGGGATTGGAGCTGGCGGAAAACCTGCCGCCCCATCTGCGCCAAGAGCTGGCCTGGGGGAGTCAAATGCTGCTGACGGCCACCCCCGCGGCCTCCTTGCTGCTGCTCTGGCGCGGCCGGCTGCTGCTGCGCCGCGGGCTCCTGGCCGAGGAAGCCTTCCAGGCGGGGGCCATCTGCCAGCGAGCCCTGGCGCAGGGCCGGGCGATCTCCCTGGTGGATCTGCGGCTCTACCCGGGGCGGGGGGAATTCGCCGGCTTGCCGGGCAACTTGCCCTCCGTGCTGGTTCAGCCCCTGGGCCAGGAAGGGCTGCTGCTGCTCGGCGGCTGGTCAGCCCGCTGCTTCGGCCGCAGCGATCTGCTCTGGGTGGAGGGATGGGCCCGACGCCTCACAGACGAACTGGCTCCGGTCCCCGGCGAGGCGGAGGGGGAGCCGGAGCCGGGCCTTTTCGCTGCGGCACCCGAAACCGGCTGACCACCCGTCCGCCGGGATTGGTGACCTCCAGCCGACCTTCGGGCCCGAGGCGCCCTTGCAACCGCTGGCCGCGAAGGAAGCCACCCGTCCCCGGGCGCTGGATCTCCACGTTCCCTTCGGCTTCGACCTGCTGGGTCGTCCAGTTCCAGCGGCAGCGCTGCGCCCGGAGGCTCTCGCCGGGGCGCTCCAGCCAGCAGCCCGAGGGAACCACCACCGTGTCCTCTCCGCCCAAAACCTGCAGGGAATCGCCGCGGGCCGTCGCCGTGCCGCGCCGGGCGGCGAAGGGTCGCGCACTGCTCAAAATCTTCTCCTTCACCTGCACGCGCAGGTCGGTGCCCGCGAAGGCGAGGGCCTCCGCGGGATCGCGAAGCTGCACCGCCCCCTTCAAGGTGAAGTCTTGCCGGAGGGTGTCGCCCAGCAGCAGGGCAGCGCTGAGGGTCTGGGCGGGGCGTTGGGCCGGGGATCCGTCCGGGCGTCGCACGGCCCGCACCGGGCCGGGGGCCGCGAGCGCTCCGCTGCTCGGCATCCAGTCCACCTGGCTGACGGTGATGACCAGTTCGGGCCGCCCCCGCGGCAGCGAGGCCAGGGGGTTGAAGCGGCGGCTCCAGCGCTGCAGCTGGGGAGCGCCGCGCAGTTCCAGTCGGTTCTGGTCCAAGCGGAGCCGGGCCCGCTGGGCCTGCCATCGCCCCTGGATGTCAAACGCTTCGGGGTGGCGATCGATTTCCATCACCTCCTTTTGCGGGCTCCACCGCACGCGCGAGGCGCGGATCAACGCCGGCTGAGGGCCCAGTTTCTCCAGACGAATCCCGCCCTCCAGCAGGATCACCTCCCCATCGTTGAGCACGGTGCCGCTCTCGGCAGCCAGGCGATACAGGGGCCTGCCCTTGGCGTAGATCACGCCGCGGGGCCTCAGGGCCTGGGCGACGCGTCGGCTCAGGTCGTAGCGAGCCTCGGGGCTCGTCAGCTGCCAGGCCGGTCGTCCCTGGCGATCCTGCTGCCGCAGG
>JBIPMZ010000017.1:0-16297 GCA_044376165.1 Cyanobium sp. | reverse complement strand
GCGTAAGCGAGGAACTGCGGATGGATTGAGCGCTGAACGCTGCAGCAACAGAAGTAGTTGATTGTCCTGCTATAAAATTGTCAGTTACTGATCCACCAGTGGTGATAAGAGGGTTGGTCATATTTGAACTGGTGTAGGTGATCGTGTTACTTCCGCTGGAATCCATGTTGGCAGCAGCACTTAAAAATGTGTAGCCGCTAGCAGCTGAGATATTAAAGCTGAGGTTCCCAGTTCCAGATAGGTTCGCGCCAGGGGTGTAATCATTGAAAATTACATATTCTCCCATGATGTTATCATAGGAAATTCTGATAGTATCGTTACTTTGGAAGCTTGTGCCGGTTGCCGCGAAACCTGAAAACGTGAGAGCCCCTTCTGTGCCACTGCATGCAGCCAGGGTTCCAAAAGTGCAAGTGATGGTTGCGTGTGCATCACCGGCGAAGAGAACCGCGGAACTGGCTGCGGAGAGAATGGCGCTAATGCCAAAAAGGCGCTTGATGGAGGTCATGGGTAAGGACCGTTTCAGCCTGATCTTAGCCATGAGTGAGGGAAGTGGCAACTGGTGTCGCCCGTATTTGAAAATCCTCACGCTTCCCGTTCTTGAACGGCGGCGGATTCGTCACCGGCCGAGGCAGTTGCCCTCCCCAGGCGCTTCTTCCTACGACCACTCTCCCGTCTCCATCCGATACCCGGCTGAGGAAGCACTCCTTCTACGGGAAAGCCTTACCACCCTAGCCCGCTGCCCGGCTCACCGCCAGGTCGCTGCCCAGCAGCTCGGCCATGGCCTTTTGCTGGGGGGAGGGGGAGGCCAGGTCCTGGCGGCGGGCATCTGTGATCAGCCAGTCGAGGGCGGCCTCCTGGAGGTCGAAGTGGTCGCCGTTGCGGTCTACGCAGTAGCGACCGTACACCAGCTTCTCCACCAGCCGCACGCCGGGGCCGATGCGCGAATAATCAAAAATGATGGAGTTGTCAATCGTGGCGCCGGTGCAGATGTGGCAGCTGGGGCCGATCATCGCCGGCCCGATGATCGTGGCGCCGTCTTCGATGCGACTCATGCCGCCCACGTAAATCGGGCCCTGCACCGTGATCCGATCCCAGTTGGCCGCCACGTTCAACCCCGCAAAAATGCCCGGCCGCACCTCCTTCCCCGGGATCTGCACCTGGCGCACCTCCCCCTGCAGCACGCTGCGGATCGCCTGCCAGTAGTCGGGCACCTTGCCGATGTCCACCCACTCAAACTCCATCGGCAGGGCGTAGAAAGGAGCCCCCGCCTCCACCAGCCGCGGGAACAGATCCGAGCCGATGTCGAACGGCTCGCCGCTGGGGATGAAATCGAGCACCTCCGGCTCGAAGATGTAGATGCCCGTATTGATCATGTCGCTGGCGGCCTCCGCCACCGCCGGCTTCTCCTGGAAGGAGAGCACGCAGCCCTCGGCGTCGGTCACCACCACGCCGTAACTGCTCACCTCCTCCCGCGGCACCCGGCGGGCGATCAGGCTGGCCATCGCCCCCTTCTCCTTGTGCCGTCGCACCGCCTCCGTCAGGTCGAGGTCGATCAAGGCATCGCCGCAGAGCACCACGAAGGTGTCGTCGAAGAAGGGTTGAAAATCCTGGATGCGCTTGAGCCCCCCCGCCGAGCCCAGGGCTTCGCCGATCAGCTCGCCCTCCTCAATGCGGCCTTCAAAACTATAAGCAATTTGCACCCCGAAACGCTGCCCGTCGCGGAAATAATTCTCGATTTCTTCGGCCAGATGGGAAACATTCACCATGATTTCGTCGAAGCCATGCTCCTTGAGCAGCTCCAGCAAAAACTCCATCACCGGCTTCTGCAGGATCGGGATCATCGGCTTGGGGGTGGTGTGCGTGATCGGACGCACCCGCGTGCCCTTGCCAGCCGCCAGGATCATCGCCTTCATCGGCGGGGTCTTCTGCAGATCGAAGATCCAACTCTAGGGCGTTTCTTCAAGCGGCCAGAAGCGGGCGGTCCGCCCCGGCAGCTGACCCCGGCGGGCCCTCGCCGCCCCGGGGAGCTCCCCCCCGCGCAGGCAGGGGGGCCGCCCCGCTCGCCTCCAGGCGCCGCAAGCGCAGCGGGCTGTACAGACCCCCCTCCTGCTCCAGCTCCAGCCGCCCCTGGGCGGAGAGGAACAGCAGCGCCCAAAACACCCCCACCCGGTCGCGGTCCAGGTCGTCCCCGGCTCCGCGCCGATCCACCTCCTCCCCCCAGGCCCTCACCAGCTGCTCGAAATCCACCCAATCCGCCGCCGCCGCCGCCGCCGTCGCCTGCCAGCTCTGCAGGAAGCCGCTCAGGGCCGCGGTGGTTTCCGGCAGTTTCTCCCGGTGCGCCAGGGCCGCCACCTGGGCGATGGCGGCGCGGTCACTGAAGCGCTTGCCCCGCGGCCGCGGTCGCGCCTGGCCCTCCTGCTGCTCCAGCCGTTCCGCAATGTCCTCCAGCTGGCGGATCAGCTCCCCCAGGGTCACCGGCCGCTGCAGGGGGGGCGGGGCCACCGGCCGGCGCTGCAGATGGCGCTCCGGCCGCCGCGGCAACGCCATCGGCAGCGCTCCCTCCCCCTCCTCCCAGCCGTCGTCGTCCGCCGCGAACGCCTCCTCCCGCAGCGGTTCGGGCGGGAAGGTGGCCGCCTCCAGCAGCTCCGCCTTGAGCCCCACCAGCACCGAAGCCGCCAGAAAAGCCTCGCTGGTTTGGGCCAGCTCGTGCTCATAACTGCCGCCGCTGCCCGGCAGCAGCAAAGCCTGCCCCTGCCGGGCCAGGGGCAGGCGCTGGCGCAGCTGGTCGAGGAAGCCGTCGATGACGGCGATCACATCCACATCCCAGGGATCGATCTCGCCCCTCTCGGCGGCGTCCTGGAGGAGCCGGATGGCCAGCCTGGCGCCCGCTTCAGCCACGTGGAATCATTCCGCTTCGCTGTCCGGACGGGGTTCCGGGGCCCTCAAGGTACCGGCATCGCTCCGATCGGGCCAGGGGGTCACTCCACCGTGACCGAGGGAGACTCGGCGGCGCCGCCGGAGGTTTGGCCGGAGGGGGGCAGCAGACCCAGCTGGGCATCCAGGCTGGCGCGGGTGCGCTGCAGGTCGGTTTCCAGATCGCGAATGCGCACCTGCTGGGCCTCCAGATCCCCCTGGCTCTGCAGCGCCTCCACCTTCTTCACCACCCCGCTCCACACGGCATAGATCCAGGCGGCGGTGGCGCCGAGGCCCCCCACCAGCAGCAGCAGGGCCGCCAGGGGCAGGTTCACGCTCACCCCCGGCAGGAAGTTCACCGTGGTGGAGGTGGTGTTCTCCAGGGTGAACATCACCATGGCCAGGCCAAAGCTGAAGATCAGCACAAAATTGATCTGCCGCATCGTCCGCGCGGGGGGGCCTCAGGAGAGTAGCGGTGGAGCCTGGTGGTGGGGCAGCCCCGCCAGGGCGGGCACCGGCCGGCGCATCACCGCTCCCCCCGGCGGTTCGTTCACCCGGGCCAGACCCGCGGTCTCCCGGCCCACCAGGGTTTCGATCGAGGCGCGGTAGGTGTCGGTGATCAGGCGCGGGTAGAGGCCGATGCCGATGATCGGCACCAGCAGGCAGGAGATCACATAGATCTCCCGCGGTTCGGCGTCCACCAGGTGGGTGTGGGCCGCCAGCTCGGCATTTTCCTGGCCGAAGAAGATCTCCCGCAGCATCGAAAGGAGATAGATCGGGGTGAGGATCACGCCGACCGCCGCCAGCACGCTGATCACCACCCGGAAGCTGAGGGAGTAGGCCTCGCTGGTGGCAAAGCCCACAAACACCATCAGCTCCGACACAAAGCCGCTCATGCCGGGCAGGGCCAGCGAAGCCAGGGAGCAGACGGTCCAGAGGGCAAACATCTTGCGCATCTTCTGGCCCACGCCCCCCATCTCATCGAGCTGCAGGGTGTGGGTGCGGTCGTAGGTGGCGCCCACCAGGAAAAACAGGCTGGCGCCGATCAAGCCGTGGCTCACCATCTGCAGCATCGCGCCGCTGGTGGCCAGGTCGCTGAAGCTGCCGATGCCGATCAGCACGAAACCCATGTGGCTGATCGAGCTGTAGGCGATCTTGCGCTTCAGGTTGCGTTGGGCGAAGGAGGTGAGCGCGGCGTAGATGATGTTCACCACCCCGAGCACCACCAGCAGCGGGGCGAAGCGGGCGTGGGCATCCGGCAGCAGCTGCACGTTGAAACGCAGCAGGGCATAGCCGCCCATCTTCAACAAAATCCCGGCCAGCAGCATGTGCACCGGCGCCGTGGCCTCGCCATGGGCATCCGGCAGCCAGGTGTGCAGCGGCACGATCGGCAGCTTCACGCCGAAGGCGATCAGCAGGGCGGCGTAGCAGAGCACCTGGAAGGCCACCGGGAAGCCCCGTTCCGCCAGCACCGTGTATTCAAAGCTGGGGATGCCGCCGCCAAAGAAGCCCATCGCCAGGGCCGCCAGCAGGATGAACAGCGAGCTGCCCGCCGTGTAGAGGATGAATTTGGTGGCGGCGTACTGGCGTTTCTTGCCGCCCCAGATCGCCAGCAGCAGGTACACGGGAATCAGCTCCAGCTCCCAGGCCAGGAAGAACAGCAGCATGTCCTGCACGGCGAAGACGGCGATCTGGCCGCCATCCATCGCCAGCAGCAGGAAGTAGAAGAGGCGCGGCTTGAACGTCACCGGCCAGGCCGCCAGGCAGGCCAGGGAGGTGATGAAGCTGGTGAGCAGGATCAGGGGCATCGACAGGCCATCGGCCCCCAGCGACCAGGCCAGCCCCAGATCCGGCAGCCACTGCACCCGCTCGGCCAGCTGCAGGCCGCTCACCCCCGGGTCGTAGCCGTTCAGGTAGGCCGCCACCGTGATCAGAAAGGTGGTGAGCGAAACGCTGAGGGCGTACCAGCGCACGTTGCGGCCATCCCCCGGATCGGGCACGAAGGGGAGGAGCAGGGAGGCGCCGATCGGCAGGAGGATTGCGGCGCTGAGCCAGGGGATAGCCAAGGTGCAGCCTGGGTCCGATTACCCGGAGTGTAGAAATCACAGCCGCGCCATCCGCGTCCCGATGGCGGTTGGCACACAACCGGTGCCGGGCGGGGGGCTCATCCCACCACCGGCGTGCCCAACACTCCGAACAGCACCACCAGGGCGATCACGCCGCCAAACACGATCAGCGCATAGAACTGGGCGCGGCCGGTTTCGAAATACTTCAACCCCTCGCCGCTGCCGAGGGTGAGCAGGCCGGTGAGGTTCACCACCCCGTCCACCACCTTCGAATCCACATCCAGCACCTGGCGCGCCAGGCGGCGAGAGCCCTGCACGAAGATCCGCTCGTTGAGGGCATCGAGATACCACTTGTTGGCCAGGAAGGCGTTGATCGCCGGAACGCGACCGGCCACCGCCCTGCCCAGATCGAGGCGCCGCAGCGCGTAGGCCAGCACCGCCAAGCTGATGCCCGCCACGGAGATCCCCACCGAGGCCCCGGCCAGGGGCAGGAACTCGGCCCAGGAGAAATGCTCCGCCATCTCGGCCGCCTCCCGGGGATCGAGCAGGGCGGCGAAACGGCTGTTCCACGGCGTGCCCAGCAGGCCGATCAGCACGGAGGGCACCGCCAGCACCACCAGGGGGGACGCCATCTGCCAGCCGGATTCGTGGGGGTGGGAGGCGTGGCTGGCGTCGTGGTGCTGGGCCTCCTCGGCCCCCTCCCGGCCCGCGGCGGCGAGCAGCTGGGCTCGCACGGCCAGGTCGCCGCCGCGGAAGGATCCCTCGAAGGTGAGGAAGTAGAGGCGGAACATGTAAAAGGCCGTCATGCCGGCGGTGAGGAAGCCCATGCCCCAGAGGAAGGGGAAGCGACCGAAGGCCTGGCCCAGGATTTCATCCTTGCTCCAGAAGCCCGCCAGGGGAGGGATGCCGGCGATCGCCACGCAGCCGATCAGGAAGGTGATCGCCGTGACCGGCATCCAGCGCCGCAGACCCCCCATCAGGCGCATGTCCTGGGCCAGGGCCGGCTCGTGGCCCACCACCTCCTCCATGGCATGGATCACCGAGCCCGACCCCAGGAAGAGCATCGCCTTGAAGAAGGCATGGGTCACCAGGTGGAACATGCCGGCCACCGGCGCGCCGCATCCCATCGCCAGCATCATGTAGCCCAGCTGGGAGACGGTGCTGTAGGCCAGGCCTTTCTTGAGGTCTTGCTGGGTGAGGGCGATCGAGGCGCCCAGAAACAGGGTGATCGTGCCGATCACAGCGATCACCAGCTGCACCGCCGGAAACGGCGCATACACAGGTTGCAGGCGGGCCACCAGGAAAACGCCGGCGGCCACCATCGTGGCGGCGTGGATCAGGGCCGAGATCGGCGTGGGGCCCTCCATGGCGTCCGGCAGCCAGACGTGCAGGGGGAACTGGGCCGATTTGGCCATCGGGCCCATGAACACCAGCAGACAGAGGAGCACCGCCACGGCGGAGGGCAGGCCGCCGCCGGCCACCGCCTCCTGCAGCCGGGCGCCGATCTCCTCGAAGCCGAAGCTGCCGGTGGCCCAAAACAACCCGAGGATGCCCAGCAGCAGGCCGAAGTCGCCGACGCGGTTGACCACAAATGCCTTCTGGGCGGCGTTGGCGGCCCCGTCGCGGTCGTACCAGAAACCCACGAGCAGGTAGGAGCACATCCCCACCAGCTCCCAGAACACATAGATCTCCAGGAGGTTGGGGCTGATCACCAGGCCCAGCATCGAGCTGCTGAACAGGGCCAGGTAGGTGAAGAACCGCACGTAGCCCTTGTCGTGGGCCATGTAGCCATCGGAGTAGACCATCACCAGCAGGGCGATGGTGGTTACCAGGGACAGCATCACCGCCGCCAGCGGATCGACGCGGAAGCCCATCTGCAGGTTGAAGCTGCCGGCGCTGGCCCAGTCGAACAGCACCTCGCGGGGGCCCGCCCCCGCCCACTGCTCCGCCAGCACCGCGAAGCTCAACACCGCGGCGGCCCCTACGCAGCTGATCAGCAGCAGCGCCACCGGCTTGCGCAGGCGATTCACGGTGCGGTTGAAGGAGATCAGCCCGAGGCCCGCGAGGCAGGCCCCCACCAGCGGCAACACCGGGATCAACCAGGCAAGTTCGGCGGCGGACGGCATCCTGCGGTGGCAAGGCCGCTTGAGTGTAGGCAGCTTGACCGCAGCATTCAGCTCAGCCAGTGGGCGAGTACGGAACGGGAGAAGGCGGTGGCCCCCAGGCCGATGAAGCGGTGCGCCCACCAGATCACGCCGACGGCGATGGCGATGCCCAGCTGGGCGGGCCGCAGAAACTCCTGCCACACCAGGGTCTGGCGGCCGTCGAGCACGGCGCGGAAGGGCACCACGGAGGTGCTGGCCTTCAGCTCCTCGAAGGCCGCTCCGAAGCGATTGCGCAGGCGGCGGTCACCGTTCCAGATGGCAAACAGGTGATGGCCGATCAACCCCAGGCAGGCCACCGCCATGAAGCTGCTGCCGATCCACAGCAGGTGGGTGGCGCACCAGAGGATCTGGCCGATCGCCTGGGGATGGCGGCTCACCCGGATGATGCCGCTGGCATACAGCCGCACCTGCGGTCGCTGCAGGGCCGGAATCTCCAGCAGGTTGTAGGTGGCCGGGTAGAGGAACAGGAAACTCACCGCCGTGCCGCCCCACACCAACGGCACGATCCAGGCCTGCTCCTGCAGGTTCCAGAGGCGCAGGCCGTCGTAGCGGTGCGCCAGGAAGTAGCCGATCACCACCACCGCGGCCGGGATGCTGAGCGCGGCGAAGAGCAGGCGCCAGGCCCGGGCCCCGATCCGCGCCTCCCCCCACACCCGCAGGGAGGCCCCGCCGCTGTGCAGCACCGCGAAGGCGATCAGGAGGCCCAGCATCACCAGGCTGCTGTGGTGGATCGGGGCGCTGGGGATCGGCAAGGGGCCGCGGGGGCGGGATGTGACAGGAGCAGTCTGCCGAACGGTTCAGCCCCCTAGAGTTTCGGCCTACGTGACAGTCCGGCCGGCGGCCCCAGCTCCGGCTCCCGCCTTCGCACCCCGGAACTCCATGGCGGATCTGCCTTTCACCCTCGATCAACTGCGCATCCTTCGGGCGATCGCCAGCGAGGGCAGCTTTAAAAAAGCCGCCGACAGCCTCTACGTCACCCAGCCGGCGGTCAGTCTCCAGATCCAAAACCTGGAGAAGCAGCTCGATGTCTCCCTGTTTGATCGCGGCGGTCGCAAGGCCCAGCTCACCGAGGCTGGCCACCTGCTGCTGAGCTACTGCGATCGCATCCTCAGCCAGTGCCAGGAGGCCTGCCGCGCCCTCGACGACCTCCACAATCTCAAGGGCGGTTCGCTGGTGGTGGGCGCCAGCCAGACCACCGGCACTTACCTCATGCCGCGGATGATCGGGCTGTTCCGCCAGAAGTACCCCGATGTGGCGGTGCAGCTCCAGGTGCACAGCACCCGCCGCACCGGTTGGAGCGTGGCGAACGGCCAGGTGGATCTGGCGATCATCGGGGGCGAACTCCCCGGCGACCTCAACGATCTGCTGCAGGTGGTGCCCTACGCCAGCGACGAGCTAGCCCTGGTGCTGCCGCCCAAGCACCCCCTGGCCCGGCTGCCGGAGCTCACCAAGGAAGACCTCTATCGCCTCGGCTTCGTCTGCCTCGATGCCCAGTCCACCACCCGCAAGATGGTGGACCACCTGCTCAGCCGCTCGAAGCTGGAGGTGCAGCGGCTCAAGGTGGAGATGGAGCTCAACTCCTTCGAGGCGATCAAAAATGCCGTGCAATCCGGCCTGGGGGCGGCCTTTCTGCCGGTGGTCTCGATCGAGCGGGAGCTGGCGGCGGGCACCCTGCACCGGCCCCAGGTGGCCGATCTGCTGGTGCGGCGTCAGCTGAAATTGATCACCCACCCCGCCCGCTACTGCTCTCGCGCGGCGGAGGCCTTCCGGCGGGAGGTGCTGCCCGTCTTCGCCAGCCCGGACAGCCCCCTGCGGCAGGCCCAGGCCCAGGCCCAGCCCCAGGCGGTGGCGGGCTGACCCTCAGAACTGGCCCGCCTCGGGGGTGACCCCGGCGGCATCATCGGCTTCGCCGCGGGTGACGAACTGGTTCTCGCGGATGTCCGTCTGGTAGACGCAACGCACGATCGGCTTGTCGCGGACCGAGCCGATGTAGGCAAAGGTGTTCATGCGCTGCTTGCACTCGCGCATCTGCTCGGCGGTGATCGCCCCCTCCTTCTGCAGCACGCTCCAGTTTTCCCGGCGGATCACGCAGCCCGGTCGCAGGGCCGGCTGGGTGACGAAGCTCGAGCTGGGGTTCATGGTGGTGTAGATCTCGATGTCCGTCACGAAGGCGCTGGCGCCCCACTGGCGGCAAAACTCCGGATCGGCCACCGCCATGTCGAGCTGCTGGCTGCTGGCGATGTTGCCCTGATCGCCCCGGGTGGTGCTGGTCACGGCGCTGCCGATGCCGATGCCCACCACCAGCACCCCGGCCAGCACGGCCACGGTGGCGGAGTTGAGGCTCAAGCCGCCGGGACCCTTGCCCCCGCCGCCCCCGGGGCTGCCCCCCGGCCCCGGCGGACGCCCGCCGCCCCCGAAGCGGGAGGAGGAGCGGCCGGCGCGGGGGTCGTCCCATTCCGGAGACCTGCCGCGGGGCTCCCGGGGGTCAGGGCGACGGCGGGGGTCGCCGGGGTCGGAGCGGCCCGCGGGGGAATCCCAGCGGTCCGGGCGGGATCGGCTCACAGGTTGTCGGGGGTGCGGGGCAGGCCCATGGAATAGTTCAACACCCGGCAGTCCGGGTTGTAGCGGATTTCGCCGGCCTGGAGCAGCGCGCGAATCAGCCCCTCCAGCTCCGAGCCGATCCGTCGCAGGGTGTAGTCGTTCAGGTCGGCGCCCGCATGGGCCGCCACCAGGTCGCGGAAGCGGCTGCGCACCTTCTCCAGAGCGACCTCCTCCCAGAGGAACTCGTTGTCCGGGTCGATGTCGAGGGTGAGCTGGCCGGCATCCGGCACCAGGTCACCGTTCTCCACGCGGGCGGTGAACAGCCGGATGTGCCGGGTGGTGGACTTCAGCAGGGTATCGACCATGGCTGGGGGGCGCCGGCGGCGGAAACTCGCCGAACTCTAAGGAGATCGGACCCTCCCCCCGGCGCTCGGCCGCTCGGGCGGCACCGGAGGCCCGATAAGGTTGCTGCCTGTCTGAGGGGCCTTGGATGCGCGTCGCCATCGTCGGGGCTGGCCTGGCCGGCCTTGCCTGCGCCAAATATCTCACCGATGCCGGCCACACGCCGCTGGTCCTGGAGGCCCGCGATGTGCTCGGCGGCAAGGTCGCCGCCTGGCAGGACGACGACGGCGACTGGTACGAGACGGGCCTGCACATCTTCTTCGGCGCCTACCGCAACATGCGCCAGCTGCTCGACGAGCTGGGCATCGCCGATCGTTTGCAGTGGAAATCCCACTCGATGATCTTCAACCAGAAGGAGACCCCCGGCACCTACAGCCGCTTCGACTTCCCCGACATCCCCGCGCCCCTCAACGGCGTGGCCGCGATCCTGGGCAACAACGACATGCTCAGCTGGCCGGAGAAGATCGCCTTCGGGCTCGGTCTGGTGCCGGCGATGCTGCGGGGGCAGAGCTACGTAGAGGAGTGCGACAAATACTCCTGGACTGAGTGGCTGCGCCTTCACAATATTCCGGAACGGGTAAACGATGAGGTGTTCATCGCCATGAGCAAAGCGCTCAACTTCATCGACCCCGACGAAATCTCCAGCACGGTCGTGCTCACCGCCCTCAACCGTTTCCTGCAGGAGAGCGACGGTTCGCGCATGGCTTTCCTCGACGGCAATCCCCCCCAGCGGCTCTGTCAGCCGATCGTGGACTACATCACCGCCCGCGGCGGCGAGGTGCAATGCAACGCCCCGCTGCGGGAGATCCGCACCCATGCCGACGGCCGTGTGGCCGGCCTGCGCATCGGGGGCATCCAGGGCCAGGCCGGGCGCGAGGTGGTGGCGGATGCCTACGTCAGCGCCATGCCGGTGGATCCGCTCAAGCTGCTGCTGCCGGCCGCCTGGCGCGAGCTCCCCTACTTCCAGAAGCTCGATGGGCTCAATGGGGTGCCGGTGATCAACATCCACCTCTGGTTTGACCGCAAGCTCACCGACATCGACCACCTGCTGTTCAGCCGCAGCGATCTGCTCAGCGTCTACGCCGACATGAGCAACACCTGCCGCGAGTACGCCGACCCCCACCGCTCGATGCTGGAGCTGGTCTTCGCGCCGGCCAAGGATTGGATCGGCCGCCCCGATGCGGAGATCCTGGCCGCCACCCTGCAGGAGCTTCACCGGCTGTTCCCCCAGCACTTCTCCGGTCCTGATCCCGCCAAGCTGCGCAAGTCGGTGGTGGTCAAAACGCCCCTTTCGGTCTACAAGACCGTCCCCGGCTGCCAGGCTTTGCGTCCTGATCAGGTCTCGCCGATCCCGAATTTCTTCCTCGCCGGCGATTACACCCTGCAGCGCTATCTGGCCTCGATGGAGGGGGCGGTTCTCAGCGGCAAGCTCTGCGCCCAGGCCATCGCCCGCTCCCCCCTGGCTGCCGGTGCGCCGGCCACCGCGCTTGCGGTCTGACCCCGTGCCGACCGCGGCCCCTGCCAGCCCCGGCCTTCCCAGCCTCGCGCAGGCCTACGAGGCCTGTCGGCGCGAGACCGCCGCCTGGGCGAAGACCTTTTATCTCGGCACCCTGCTGATGCCGCCCCCCAAGCGGCGGGCGATCTGGGCCATCTACGTCTGGTGTCGCCGCACCGACGAACTGATGGACAGCCCCGAGGCCCAGGGGCGGCCCACGGCCGAGCTGGCCGCCCGCCTCGATTCCTGGGAGCGGCGCACCCGCGAACTGTTCGAGGGCACCGTTCGCGATGGCCTCGACCTCGCGCTGGGGGACACGATCGAGCGCTACCCCCAGCCGATTGAGCCCTACCTCGACATGATCGAGGGGATGCGCATGGATCTCACCACCCATCGCTATGCCAGCTTCCGGGAACTGGAGCTCTATTGTTATCGCGTGGCCGGCACGGTCGGGCTGATGACCCAGGAGGTGATGGGCCTCGATCCCGCCTACACCTCCGCCCCCTGGAGCGAGCGACCCGACACCTCCCGGGCGGCGGTGGCCCTGGGCATCGCCAATCAGCTCACCAACATCCTCCGGGATGTGGGGGAGGATCGCGACCGCGGTCGCATCTATCTGCCGCTGGATGAAATCACCCGTTTCGGCTACTCGGAAACGGAGCTGCTGGCCGGCGTGGTCAATGACAACTGGCGGGCGCTGATGCGCTTCCAGGTGGAGCGCGCCCGCGAGTGGTTCGCCCGCTCCGAGGCGGGCGTGCGCTGGCTGGCCCCGGACGCCCGCTGGCCGGTGTGGGCCTCCCTGCGCCTCTACCGCGGCATCCTCGATGTGATCGAGCAGCTCGATTACGACGTGTTCAACCATCGCGCCTTCGTCCCCACCGCCGGCAAATTTCTCGATCTGCCCCGCTCCTTCCTCATCGCCCAGGCCCGGTGACGCCTCAGGGCGGAGCGCCATCCGGGGCCGCCAGCCAGGCCCGCAGGATCGGATTCACCCGCTCCGGAGCTTCGTCATGGGGGCAGTGGCCCAGGCCGTCGAGCACCAGCAGCTCGCGGACGCAGGGGTAGGTGGCGGCCCAGCGCCGGGCTTCGGCCGGCGCCTCCCAGGGATCCAGGCCGCCCCAGAGCAGGCGCACCGGCAGCCGCAGCTCGGAGAGGAGATCCGGGGCCAGGTGGTCGCGGAACAGGTTGACGAAGCCGCGAAAGCTTTCTACCGCTCCCGGGTCGGTGGCGGGGCGATGCAGCAGGGCCACCAGCTGGTCGTCGATGTGGGCGCCACTGGGATAGGCCACCCGCAGCACCCGGCGGATGAAGCTCGGCCGGGCCAGCACCGCAAACAAGGCCGCCAGCAGCCAGCGCTGCCGCACCAGTCGCTTCAGCACCGGACGCCCGGCCTGTTCCCAGATGGGCAATTCCGCGATCCGCTTCTCATCGAGGGTGCGCTGGGCGCAGTCGATCAGCACCACCTGCCGGGCCGCGCAGCCCCGCTGCGCCAGCAGCCGCGCGGTGTTGAGGGCCACGATCCCGCCGATCGAATTGCCCACCAGATGCAGGGGCCGCTCCGGCCGCCCCGTCCGCACCCGCTCGGCCACGAAGTCGGCCACCTGCTCGGACCAGAGGTCGAAGCTGTACCGCAAGGCGTCGGGGCGCTCCGGCTCCCCCTCCAGGCGGGAGCGGGGTTTGTCGCTGGCGCCGAACCCGAGCAGGTCGAGGGCATACACCTCGTGCTGCTCGGCCAGGGGGGAGAGGTTGTGGCGCCAGTGTCCGATGCTGGCCCCGAAGCCGTGGATCAACACCACCGCATCCGAGGCCTCCGGGGAGCCGCGGCGCGTCCAGCCGATGCGGTGGCCCCGCCAGAGCCAAAACTCCGGCTCCGGCAGAACCACGGCAGAGGGGCTCACGCGCGCCTTCTCTCAGACGCCCACCGTCTGGCCGGCGAGCATGGCCTTGAGCCTGGCCAGTTCGCCCGCCCAGCGGGGATCGGGGGCTTCGCTGTCGACGTTGTCGGTGTGGACCACCTTGTCGGCGGCGCGGCGGGCCGGGGAGGGGGCGGATCCGCCGCGCCGCTCGGCGGGGGCTGCCGTGCCGCGGCCTTCACGGCCTTCGCGGCCTTCGCGGCGCTCGGAGATCTCGATGCGCAGCGTGTTGCCGCCAAATTCGCGGCCGTTCAGCTGCTCGATCACGGTCTCCGCGGTCTTCTGGTCGTCGACGTTGGCGAAGCCGAAGCCGCGGCAGCTGCCGGTCTCGCGGTCGTTGACCGCCTTGAAGCGCACACCCTCCCCCACGGAGGCAAACAGTGCCTCGAGCTGTTGGGCGTCAAAGGTCCTCGGCAGGTTGCCGACGTACAGGCGGATACTCATGGGGGAAAGACGAAGCGTGGGAAAGCTCTGGCAGGCGGTGTAATCGCGCCTCTGCATTCAAAAGTTAATCACGCCGGCCCCCCTTCGCCGGCCAGCCAGCGCCGTGCCGCCATCAGCACCTGCTGATGTTCCGCCCCCGTCAGGCCCCGCCCGGCCCCGCCGCGGGGCAGGCGGCCGAAGGCCCGTTCCCGCTTCAGGGCCTCCAGCAGCCGGCCCAGGGCCGGTCCCGCCGGCAGCCCCAGCTCCTGCTGCAGCTGCCGGCCGTTCAGGGGGGGGCGGGGATGGAAGAGGGGATCGTCGGGATCCCGCCAGCGGGTCAGCGCCGTTCGTGCTGCGGCTGGATCGAGGTGCAGGAGCAGGGCCGGCAGGTCTTCCTCCAGGGCCTGCTGCAGCGCCAGCCGTTCGGGCTCCGCCAGGGCCTCCAGGTCGCCGCCGGGTCGCTCGGCCAGCGCCGTCCGCCAGCGCCGCAGCTGGCGGCAGCGCTGCTGCAGGCGTCGGCTGGCCAGCAGCCGCGCCAGACCGTCGCCGCCCAGCACCGCCGCCAGGCGCGCCAGGGGCAGGGCCGCCGCCGCCTCCTCGGCGCTGAGCCCCCGCTCTCGGGCCCGGGCCGGCGTCAGCGCCACCAGCAGCGGGAGCGCCAGCGCCGCGTCCACGCCGCCCCAGGGGCGCAACAGCCCGGCGGTCAGGGCGGCCGCCAGCCAGCGTTCCCCGGCCTGTGCGGCCGAGAGCCGTTCCAGCTCCGCCAGCACCCGCTCGCCGGCCACCGCCCCCAGCTGCCGGTGGTGGTGGCGGATCCAGGCCCAGGTGGCAGGGGCGATGGTGAAGTCGAGCTCGGCCGCCAGCCGCACCCCCCGCAGCAGCCGCAGGGGATCCTCCAGCAGGTTGGCTTCCCGGATCGCCACCAGCTGGCGGGCCTTCAGGTGCGCCAGCCCCCCGTGGGGATCCACCAGGGCGGCGGGCGCGTCCCCCTCCCCACTCGGCAGGGGCAGGGCCATGGCGTTGACCGTGAAGTCACGCCGGTCCAGGTCGGCCTCCAGATCCTCCCCGGCTCGGCGGGCTAGGTCGATCGTCCAGCCCCGCAGCACCAGCCGGGCGATGGAGCGCTCCGGATCCAGGGCCACGAAGCTTCCCCCCAGCCGCCGCGCCAGCGCGCGCGCCAGGCTCAGTCCGTCCTCCGGCACCACCAGATCCAGATCCGGCCGCTCCCCCAGCCGCCCCAGGAGCGCATCGCGCACCGCTCCGCCCACCAGGGCCGTGCCGGCGGGCAGGGCGGCGGGGGGCAGGGGCCAGTGCTCCGGTCGCAGGGACCGCCACAGGGTGGCGGCGCAAACGCGATCCGCGGACAGAATGGGCGCCGGCGCCCCTTCTTGCGGCATGTGCATCTGCGTGGATTGCCACTGGGTCGAGCGTTGCCAGGCCTACCACACGGTGGAGCGCCAGCACGGCGCGCCCCATCTGAGTGAATCTCCCGATGTCCGTCCCCGTCAGCCGGTGATCCACGTGCAGGTGCGGCCGCTGCCCCGCGGCCAGGTCGGCACCGAATGGGACGTGCGCGCCTGCAGCGACTTCCGCTCCGATCCCGGTCGCTGGCGAAGGCTGCGCCCGGATGCCCCCCTGCCGACATGAACGAACCGCGTGAAACGGGCGCGCCGACGGGCTGGCTGCTCGCCCTCCACTCCTCCAGTGAGGTGCTCGGGGTGGGTCTGCAGCGGCTGGGGGCGGCGGCGCCGGAGCGGTTGGCGGCCTTTCCCCTCGGGCGGGGGCTCTCCCAGCACCTGTTCGCCTGTGTCGAGTCGGTTCTGCCCGCCGCCGAATGGTCGGGCCTGGCCCGGCTGGCCGTGGCCACCGGGCCGGGGGGCTTCACCGGCACGCGGTTGACCGTGGCCATGGCCCGCACCCTCGCCCAGCAGCTCGCCCTGCCCCTCGACGGGGTCAGCAGTTTCCAGCTGGCAGCGCGCCGGCTCTGGCGGCGGGGGGAGGGCCCGGCCGGCGGTCCGTGCTGGCTGGTGCAGGAGCTGCCCCGCCGGGGGCTGGTGGCGGGGCTTTACGCGGTGGATCCGGCGGTCCCCGGCGGCATCGCCGAGCAGCGGAGTCCACGGCTTTACGCCGAGGCCGCGGCCCTGGCGCCCCATCCCCGGGTGGCCGCCAACCCCCTGCTGCCCGAGGACGCGGGCGAATTGCTGGCCGTGGCCCTGGCGCGGGCGGCGACGGGGTGCGAAGCCCCCTGGCCGCCGGTGCTTCCCCTCTATCCCACCAGCCCGGTGGGGGAGGGAGGATGAGTGCCTCGCTCCCCCGCCGTTCCCGCAGGAGCCGTCGCCGTTCCTCGCCCTGGCCGCGGCGTCTGCTGGCGCTCGGCCT
>JBIPMZ010000206.1:0-4653 GCA_044376165.1 Cyanobium sp. | reverse complement strand
GGTGTCCACCGCGCGCCAGCTGGTCGAGCCCGGGGTTCCCTGGTTCGGCGTGCGGATGAATGAACTGCTGGGGGATCTGCTGATCCTGTTGATTGCCCTGGAGGTGTTGCAGAACATCACCGCCTACCTGCGCCGCGGCATCGTGCAGATCCAGCTGGTGCTCATCACCGCCATCACCGCCGTAGCCCGAAAGGTGATCGTGCTCCCCCCCGGCGAGGAGAGCAAGCCGCTGCTGCTGATCGGCTTGGGCGTGGCGGTGCTGAGCCTGGCGGCCGCCTACTGGTTGGTGCGGCAGCCGGTGCTCACCCTGCCGCCCGCCAGAAGAGGGCGAGCCAGATCGTCCCGGGGGCTGGATCCGTCTCCAGCAAGCGATGGCGACAGCGAGCCGGGATCAGCAGGCTCTCCCCCCGGCTGAGGGCCACCTCGGGGCTGTCATCGGCGAAGGCCAGGCGGGCGCTGCCCTGCAGCAGCATCACCCATTCGTGCTCGCTCTGGTCAAACCAAAACCCCGCAGGGCTGGCAGCGGCGCAGGAGTGGATGCGCTCCAGCCGCAGCCCTGGTTCCTGCAGCACCACCCGGGTGTTCTCCTCCCCTGGCGGAGGGCACTCCCCTGCCAAGAGGTTGGGGGCGTTGGAGCTCGCCGGGGCGTCCTCCTCCCCCCAGCGCCGCCCGATCTCGAATCCCACCGCCCGCGCCAGGCTCACCACCTCCCGATGGCAGCTGCACTCCGCCAGGGCCTGACGCAGGGCGGGGCGTTCCTCGCAGAGGGCCACGAAGGCGTTCAGCTGCTGCACCTTCGCCAGGAACTGCTGCAGCTGCGCTTCGGCCATGGCGGACCCCCAAGGTTCAACGGAGATCTTTGATCATCCGCCAGCGCACAAACGCCTCCCCGGCGAAGGTGACGGTTTCCTCGGCCTCCACCCACCAGCCGAGCCTCTCCAGCAGGGGCCGGGAGAGCTGGCTGGCCTCGGTGCGCAGCCGAGAGCCGCCGCGGCGGCGGGCGTGTTCCTCCAGGGCGGACACCAGCGCGCGGCCGTGCCCCCGGCGGCTGGAGCGGCCGCGACAGTAGAGAAGGGAGAGGCGGTCGATCGGATCGAGCAAGGCAAAGGCCTCGATCGATCCGACAGCTTCCGCCGCGCAGCTCACCAGTCCATGGCCCCGCAGCAGCGCTGTGCGCACGGCATCGCTCCGCTGGGCGTGGGCAGCCCAGGCCTCGATCTGGCGGGGGGTGTAGAGACCTGCCGCCTGGCTGATGACCGCTTCGCGATACACCTGCAAGACCGGCTCGACATCGGAGGGCTGCAGCAAGCGGAGCAGCGGCATCAACCCAAACAAAAGCAGACTGATTGTGGCGCAGGGGCAGGTTGATCGCCACCTGTGGTGTACTTTTAACGGAGACAGAGCCCGGCTGGACCACAGCCGTTTCCCAGGGATTCCACGCTCTTCTTCCCCACTGATCCCCCCTCTCTCTCCATGCTCACTGGACCTGAACTGCTGGCCAAGGTCAAGGAACTGGGCGATGCCTCCAAATCGGAGATCGTCCGCACCTGTGGCTACGTCTCCGTTAAGAAGGATGGTGGCAAGCGGCTGAATTTCACCGCCTTCTACGAAGCGCTGCTCGAAGCCAAGGGTGTCGAACTCGGGGTTCCCTCCAGGATGGGTCGCGGCGGCCGCAAGCTGAGTTACGTGGCCACCGTTCAGGGCAATGGCAACCTGCTGATCGGCAAGGCCTACACGGCGATGCTCGACCTCCAGCCGGGCGACGAATTCGAGATCAAGCTCGGCCGCAAGCAGATCCGCTTGCTTCCCGCCGGCGCCGGCGAGGAGGAGGCCGAGTGAGCCTCGGCGCTGTGGCGGAACCTCTCCCCCTGGCCCCCTGCGGCAGCCGCAAGACTTCGCCCTGGTGGTCGACCGCAGCTCAGCTGCTGCTGGCGCTAGCCCTCCTGTTGCTGGTGTTCTGGCCGCAACCGGCCTGGGGGATCGCTTCAGAGGCAAGCCAGCTGTTTGATCTGCATTGCGCCGGTTGCCATCCCCACGGCGGCAACATCATCCGCCGCGGCCGCACCCTGCAGGAGGCCGCCCTACGCCGCCAGGGCATCGAGGGGCCTGCCGCCGTGGCCCGGATCGCCGCGGCCGGCATCGGCCGGATGGATGGCTACGCCGCCGTTCTGGGGGAGGGGGGCGCCGAGCGGGTGGGGGAATGGGTGTGGCAGCAGGCGCAGGCGGGATGGCCGCGCCGCCCGCTGCCGGCAGGGGAGGAATCCGGGGGCGAAGCCTAGAAGGCCTGGATCCAGGGATGGATCTCAAAGGCCGTCCAGATGCCCTCACGCCAGTAGACATCGGCGCGGATGCTCTCCTCCACCTGCGCCTGGCTCTCGGCCTCGTAGATCCCGAAGACATGGGTGCTTCCTTCCGTGGGTCCCAGGGTGACGAGCAGGCCGTTGTCTTTTTGCCGCTGCAGGCCGGCCAGATGCTCCTCGCGGAAGGGGGTGCGCTTTTCCAGGGCGTTTTCGCAGTAGCGGCCCCACAGCACAAATTTCATGGCGATCCACCCGGCCACAGGGTGTGCCGGCGCAAAAACACGCGGATGAGTTTCTCATCCATCAGGCCGGTGCGGGCATAGGGCACCTCGTGGCAGCGATGGAAGAGCTCCACCAGGGTCTCAGGGCGAAAGGGCTGGCCGGAGGCGCTCGCCAGCTCGCTCACCTCAGCGGCGGTCTGCATCCAGTTGAGCTGCTCGCGCAGATCGGGTTCGGACTGGATCCGGCCCAGGAAGGCGAAAAGGCGCTCCAGTTCATCTGGGTCGAGGGGGGGGCGCGGGTCGGCGCTCATCAAGGGGGGGGCGGTGCTCTTTCTCTCCTAGCGAAGCCGCCGCCAGGATGGGATGGATGTTGCCCCGAATCCCCGTGCGTTTTTCCCCTGCCCCGCTCGCCTTGCTCCTCCTCCCCCTCCTGGGGGCCTGCGGTCCCGCCCTGCGGGCCGAAAGGGGGCGGTCCGGGGCGTCAGCCGTCGTCGAGGGCGGCGCGCAACTCCGCGCAGAAACGGCCGGCCGCAGCGGCCACATCGTCACCGCCCGCGCGGCTCTCGGCCATCCGCTTGACGAGCGCACTGCCCACGATCGCCCCGTCGGCGCCCCAGTCGCGCACCTGGCGAGCCTGCTCCGCCCCGGAGATGCCGAAACCGACGGCCACCGGCGTGGGGCCGAGATCCCGCAGCCGCGCCACCAGGGAGCCCACCCGTGACTCCAGGGAATGGCGCACACCCGTCACCCCCGTCACACTCACCAGGTAGGTGAAGCCGCGGCTGGCGGCATGGATGCGGGCCATCCGCTCCTGTGGGGTGGTGGGGGCCACCAACAGCACCAGGTCGAGCCCCCAGCGGGCGGCAAGGGGCGAGAGCTTCTCGGCCTCCTCCAGCGGCAGATCGGGCACCACCAGACCCGCGGCGCCGGCGGCGGCGGCGGCCTGGCAGAAGGCCTCCATGCCGCGGTTGAGCAGCGGATTGCTGTAGGTGAACAGCACGACCGGGGTCGTCAGCCGCGACCCCAGACCCGCCAGCAGCTCCAGCACGGCGCCGGGGGTGACGCCGCCGCCGAGGGCGCGGCCGGCGGCGGCCTGGATCACCGGACCATCGGCGAGGGGGTCGCTGTAGGGAATGCCCAGCTCGATCAGATCCGCGCCAGCCTCCTGCAGGGCCAGGAGCGTGGCCTCCGTGGTGGCCAGATCGGGATCGCCGGCCATCAAAAAGGGCATCAGGGCGCAGCGTCCCTGCTGCCGAAGCGCAATGAAGCGGCGCTGGATCGGCGTGGGCGGGGGCGGTGCGGCGATCATCGGGGCGGGACCGGCGGGCGGAGACCCGAGCCTATGGGGTCAATCCGCCGGCTTCAGGGGAGCGGGATCGGCCTGGAGCTGACCCAGCTCGCGCAGGAGATCCTCTTGCTCCCGCGGGCTGAGGGCCTCGAAGCGGCGCTGCAGCTCCTCGTCGGTGAGGGCGTCGTAGGCGGCGCGGTAGCGGCGCCGTTGCTCCATGTAGGTCATGCGACCGGTGACCACCCGCAGCAGGTAGGAGCTGGTCCAGCCGATCACCACCACCATCAGCAGCGCGGAGGCGGCAATGCCGGGGGTGAACCCCTCCAAGCCCGTGGCCCGAAAGCCCCACCAGCCGGCCGCTCCGAGGCCGAAAACCAGCAGACCGATCGCAATCGCCCGACCGCGGGTCATGAGGGATCGGGACCCTGGCCGGCCATGCGCAGGTTGAGGAAGGGGGCAAAGAGGATCAGGCCGGGGAAGAAGAGGAAGACCAGGCCGTAAACAAAAGTGCGCTCGATCTTGCCCATCACAGTCCAGCGCTGGGTCATCCACCAGAGCAGGCCGAGGGGGGCGACCACCAAATAAAAACCGCCGATGGCCGCGTAGGCGGCGAGCACGAGCAGGGTTTGCGGGGGAATCCCGTCCAGCAGGCCGAGGGGGAGGGCGGCGGAGAGGGGCTGGAAGGTCCCAGGCAGGGTCACGATGGCGAGCTCGGGTGCCGGGAATCTAGGACCCGCAGCCCACGGCTGGGCCCTCCGTACGATGGGAGGGTGGGGGCATGGCGGAATGGCAGACGCAGCGCACTTAAAATGCGCAGGCCGCAAGGCTGTGGGGGTTCAAGTCC
>JBIPMZ010000205.1:0-4655 GCA_044376165.1 Cyanobium sp. | reverse complement strand
CACCTGGCCGGCGGCTCCAGCGAACTGGGGATGGTCGCGGTAGAAGGCTGCCGGCAGCCGCAGGCCGGAGGAGTTGCCGATCCGGGCCGGCGTGACGCGGTAAGGACTGACAGCCATGACAAGCGGCGCCTCACGGCAGGACTTACGTCATGTTAGTCCGTTCAGCGACACCAGCGGGCCGATCTCCACGCTGCAGACCGCTGTGGGGCCTGCTTGAGACCCAGGCCGGAGGGCTCAGGGGAGACGGCTGAGGAGAACCCTTTCATGGGCGAACGATTGATCATTTCTGACAACCGTGAGGACCCGGGCAACCCGCTGGCGATCGGCAAGATCATGGTCGACCAGGTCTGGGCAGAGGGCACCGACCCCACCGGTGGAGGCCTGTACTACGAGCGCAACAGCAACAAGCACCGCCGGCTGCAGGTCTTTGAAACAGGCAGCGAGGACTTCATGACCGGCGGCTGGGTGCGGGTCCTGGCCACCGCGGAGCAGGTCCGCAAGGAGCGACCTGGAATGGAGCGTGCTGCTGGTGGAGTTCCTGGACGTTCCCTGGGGCTGAGCAACCGCCGCAGGGCTCCGGTCGGCGGCGGGGCCGGTGTGGGGGTGGGCAGGCATGGCAGCTCTCCCGCGGCTGCGGTGGCGGAGCCGCCTCCAGCCGGTAGGGGTTGGGGCGAGGCCCCAGGTTTCCTCGCGCGGCTGCGCGGCCAGTTGGACATCCAGGCCTGAATCTGGCGGGCCTGCTTATCACCTTTCTGATCAGTCGCCGCATGGCTTTGCTTTGCGTAGATCCATTGCCCTGCAGCCGCTCTGCCCGCTGCTCAGTGCGTTTGTACTGGCAGGATAAGGGCTGCGCCAAAGGCCACGGGCCCATCGCCTGCGGCAACGAAATCCTCGGACAACTTGCCCCGTTCGTTTGCTCTGTAGCCCATGAGCTTGTCCTCTGCTGCAGTGGCCCAGGCCGCTGCATTGCCTCCCCTTGGCCTCCTGCCGCCGCCGGCGTTGGCCCATCGCTCGGTCGTCATCGTCGCCGCTGGTGGCCGTGATCTCGTCTGGCCCCAGGAGCGCATCGCCTCCGCCCTGCTCCAGCGAAGTGGTGGCCGGCCTGTCCATCTGCTGCTGCATGGCGGTGCCCGTGGCGCTGATTGGCGCCGCCATGGCCGCGCTGCCGGTCCGATCCGCAATCGCCTCCTGCTGGAGCAGGCCCTGGTGGAGGCCCAGGCCCACACCTCCCCAGCGTTCAGCGCCTCGGTGTTGGTGATCGCTTTCCCCGGTGGGCCCGGCACGGCCTCGCTGGTGCAGCAAGCCCGCCGCTGCTCCTCCCGTTCGCCAGTGCCGGTGGTGGTGATGGAAGTGCCGCCGCCGTTCTTCTCGCTCTCCTCTCCTACACGTCGCCATGGCCATTCTCACCGCCCCCGTCGCTCCTCTCTCCCCGGCTGTCCCTCTGGCAGCTGGGAATCGAGGCCCAGGAGCTCACCTCCGCCATCGGCCAGCTGGCTGAACAGCTCGAAACCGATGACGACGATTCCCGAGCCAATGCCCTAGCAGAGCTGGAGGCTGCCCTGCTTGCCGAGGAGGGCAACAAACAGGCCCTCGCCGCCAAGGCCGATGCCACCTGCTGGGTGATCGAGCACCTGCGCGGCCTGGCCGTGAGGGCTTCCACCTTGGCCTGTGCCTGTCGCAGCGTCTGGTCCTGTCCAAAAAACACCGGTGCGTGCTTGCGCTCGAAACAGCTCAGGCCCGGAAAGGGTGAGGCATCCGGCTCGTTGTCCGGTGGCCAGGCCAGGCACTCCTGCCAGCTCAGGGCCGCCAGGCCCCGCTCCAATCGCTGCCAGCCCTCCAACCCAGTCGGGTCCGGATCAATCGCCACCAGCGGTGTGCGCTGGGTTTCGTTCAGCAGCCGCAGCGGTGGGCTCTCCTCGATCCGCACCGGCAGCACCAACTTTCCCGACGCCATCGCCACACCCAGCTCCGCCAGGCACCACTTCGATTGGCCGTAAGCCGCGCTGCAGATCACAATCACGGCCCGACAGAGCTGCAGCTTCTCGTACAACGTCTCCCGCCAGGATCTGCCGACGGGTATGCCCTGCTCCGGATCAAAGTCCAGGAACAGGCTCGGGTAGCGAAAGTCGGGCTGTTGCTTGTTCGCACTGCCCTGCAGCCAGTCGCAGATGCACTGCGCCGAGGCGTTGTCCTCGCTGCTGTGGCTGAGGAAGATCGTGCTCATCGGCCCAGTAAGACTTCCCTCTCCGGACGACCTATTCCGCACCGCCTCAGCCGACAAGGCTGTTGGCTCCCAGCGCACCACCTTCCCCTGGCACGGCAGCGGGGCGCACCCGCCCAACAGCTCCAACTCGCCGGATCGGGCCCGGGCCACCAGATCGGCGTGGAGGCGGCAGGAGCCGGGCCCGGCGGTTGGCGAGGCGTGATCGCCGAGATCAACACCTCTGCGACCCTGCAGGGAGAGAAGCGTTCCGGTACCTGCGGTGGCTGGTGCTTCATCCGGAGGCTCATCCGCGGCCGGCCTGTCCACCCGCGACTTCCTGGCGGTGCCCGTGGAGCCGATCAGGCCATCGGCCGTGCGGCTCCTCAGCTCAGGGTAGCCAGCTCGCTGGCGTACCGCTCCAGGGCGCTTGATCCTGGCCGGCCTCCGTCGCCTCCAGGCGCGCCAATCTCGGGTTTAGCGGGTTTAATGGGCCCAGCCTGGCTTGGCCAGCCCCGCCGAGTATCAACACTGCCCCGATGGCCCGATTCACCCAAGCCGAGCTGTTGAGCCGCTACCGCTCGGGTGAGCGCGACTTCCGGCGTGCGGATCTGCGAGGTAGGCGGTTTCGGGGTGCAAGCCTCGCCGGGGCTGATTTCAGCGGCGCGGATCTGCGCGGCACCGATTTCCTCAACGCGGATCTCCAAGGCGCAACGTTGATCGGCGTACGCTGCGGGCTGCCATGGACCCGCTGGCTGGGACAGGCGGTGATCTACTTGGCAATCGGAGCCATGGCAGGAATCGTCGCTGGCTTGAGTTTGGCGATATTTGCTGCTATAATGTTCTACAGCAGCGATTCAGTTGCCAGTCGCCTCGGCTTGGGCTGGGCCAGCCTTCTCGCTATTGTTTATTTGGCTGGAACCATGGCTTTTGCTTGGGAAGGTTTCACAGCTAGAGGTCTAGGTTTCCTTGTCGCTGCCGCTTTCGCTGCCGCTTTCGCTGTCGCTGGCGCTGTCGCTGTCGCTGGCGCTGGCGCTGTCGCTTTCGCTGGCGCTGTCGCTGGCGCTTTCGCTGTCGCTTTCGCTGTCGCTGGCGCTGGCGCTGGCGCTGTCACAATCTTGGCAATTTTTATCATTGTCTTCTTTCGATCCCGCCGGGGAGCCATCGGCTACGCGAGCATTCGCTCCTTCGGGATCCACATGGCCTCGCTGGGCGCCACCCGCTTCAGTGGCGCCGATCTACGCGGTGCCTTCTTCACAGACGCCCAGCTGGCGCGGGTGAATTTTGCGGCATCCCGCCAGCAGCCCACCCGGCTGGAGCGTGTCTGTTGGAAAGGGGCGCGGGGCTTGGAGCTCGCCCACCCGGGGGCCACGATCCTGGCCGAACCGCGCTGCCGTCAGCTGCTGCTGGGTGGCGCCGCTCCGGGGGCCGATCTGCGGGGCCTCAACCTGCGGGGCGCCTACCTGCCCCAGGCGGATCTGCGCGGCGCCGACCTGCGCGAAACCAACCTCAACGAGGCCGTTCTCACCGAGGCCCATCTGGAAAATGCCAACCTCAAGGCCAGCCAGTGCCTCGGCACCGATCTGGGGGGCGCCCACCTCACCGGCGCCACCCTGGAAGCCTGGAACCTCGATCACGCCACCAACCTCCAAGGCGTGCATTGCACCTATGTGTATCTACTCGAGCCGTTCGATGCGTTCGGTTTGCGGCGCGATGATCACCACCGCGAACGCCTGCCCCACGATCCCGACAAGAGCTTTGGCCCCGGTGATTTCGAGGCCTATTTCAAGCAGGTGATCGAGGAGGTGAAGCTGCTGATCAAAAACGGCGTCGATGCCAAAGCCTTCCAGCAGGCCTTCCAGGAGGTGATGCGCCAGCACCCTCAGATCACACCGGAATCGCTCACCGGTCTCAAGCGGATCGGCAACGATGTGCTCGCCACACTCCAGCCCTCTGCCCCTGTCGACAAAGGAGCGGTGGAGCAAACCTTCTTCGCGGAATACACCGCCGCGCAACTGGAGATTGCCCGCCTCCAAGGCCTGCTGGAGGGCGAACGCCGCGTCAACGAAATGCACAACCAACGGGCCGAAGAGCAACGCCACCACTCCGCCCAGCTCGCGGAACTGGCCGGGCGCCTCGTCCCGCCAGTCCCCTCCACCCTCCAGCCCGCCAATGTCACCATCGCCCCCGTGATCCACACCGGCAACCTCAACACCGCCGGCGGCATGGTAAACCTGGGCGCCCTTCACGATCAGGCCCGCCTCACGATCGAAGCGCTCCCCGATCAACGCACAGCGGATGGTCAGCGCAGCCTGCGGGAGCTGCTCCAAGAGCTAAAAACCTGCATCGAGGCCGACAGTCATCTGCCGGAGCTCACCCGCGCCGAGGCTCTCGTGGAGATCAAGGAGCTGGCCACCGCCGCGCAGGCTCCCGAACGCCATCGCGGTCCGGCGCG
>JBIPMZ010000204.1:0-4681 GCA_044376165.1 Cyanobium sp. | reverse complement strand
CATGGGCACAGCTGGCATCCATCTCCACGCCTGAGCGCTACTGCACCTCCAGCCGGGAAGGCAAGGTCATGCTGTCCTGCTGGCCTCGCGCAGGCTCTCCGAACCACCTTGCGCGAATTGCTCTGGTGTTGGCGCACCCTGTCCTTGGCGATCGCGAAGCCCAGGGGAGCGCAACTCACATCGTGGCGGAGATGTCCTTCCAGGAGGGCTGTTTTCGCAATCCTGTAGCCGCCGGGCAGGGCCGGGCAGAAGGGGCGAACCTTCCCTGCCCCCAGCCTCTTCGCCGCGCGGCGGAATGCGGGAGGCCCTCAACGGAGCACAGCGGCAAAATTCTCCGGCGTGAAGATCAACGGGGCTGGGTCCATGTCAGGGGCGCGCCGAAGTCATACGCCAGGGACCAATACAGAAACAAGCACAGAAAAGAGCAAGCCTGAGTGAGTGAGAAACGATCATCCAGAGAGGATTTGGATAGATGGAGTCAGCGATGCTCAAAAGAGGCTGAATGACGGAGTGATCATTAGGAACACCCACGAACACACCGCCAACCCTCCCAGCGATCGACGACCCAATCAGTAATTCCATTCCGTTGTCCCGAAGCGCGACCCAGACCAGCACAGCCTGATACAGACCCGTGAATAGGAACTGAGGCTCAGGGCGACCGGAAAAAAATCTCGAAAGCCAAACGCAAGCCCCCACAGGATCGCCACCCATAGCGGTTTCGGTAAAACCAGGCCTATGGCCTGAAGGAGGTAGCCAGTAAGGGCACCCCAGGCGAGCGCTATCAAGGGCGAAACCAACAGAAAAAGAAGAGCCTGAAGCCACCAACTAGCATCCGGGAGCACGAAGGAGTAGCGTGAAGGATCGGCCAGCGCAAGCAGGGCAATCGTGATCCCAGAAGCACCCAACCAGAACACGCATCCCTGCCAAACCCGACGCCAATGAAGAAAGCCGCTCGCATGGAAAAGAGTGCCGAATGGACGGGCATGGATGCGCCTCATCACCAAGAACAATCCCGCAAGCAGGACGCCAGAGCCAAGGATCGTGGCAACAATTTTTACCAGCGTATTGCCACGAATCCACCACGAAGTTTTACCGATCGGAATTCCAGTAAGCCAGGGTATGATCAGCGTAACCAGCAAGGCCAGGCCAAACCAAAGGCTGGCGATTAAGGAGATCGCCTGCAAATACCGCCACCAGCCATTCCTCCCCTGCCGCGCATTGGCCAAAAACGGGATTGGCATGGCCTCAGCCCCCCCCCGCCCCCGGCGCCATCAGTGACGGCAGCCAGGTGACCAGCGGCGGAAACACGATCACCAGCAGCAACACAAACAGCTGCACGGCGATGAAGGGCACCGCGCCGCGGTAGATGGCGCCGGTGCTCAGATCCGGCGGGGCCACACCGCGCAGATAGAAGAGCGCAAAGCCGAAGGGGGGCGTGAGGAAGGAGGTCTGCAGGTTGGTGCCGATCACCACGCCGAACCAGAGCAGCGCTTCCGGGCCCAGCAGCTGACGGGCGGTGGGCAGCAGCAGCGGCAAGACGATGAAGGCGATCTCGAAGAAATCGATGAAAAAGCCCAGGGCGAAGATCACCGCCATGCTCACCACCAGAAAGCCCACGCGGCC
This sequence comes from Cyanobium sp., assembly GCA_044376165.1. Lineage (GTDB taxonomy): Bacteria > Cyanobacteriota > Cyanobacteriia > PCC-6307 > Cyanobiaceae > Cyanobium. The sequence goes on along the minus strand of JBIPMZ010000204.1, from coordinate 3,058 downwards.
GCCGGGCAGGTGCAGCAGCAGGTCGCTGATCAGCGCGTCGCCGCCCAGGCCGCGGAACACCAGGCTGAAGGCGGTGGAGCCGATCAGGATCGCCATCACCATCGCCGTGGTGCGCAGGGTGTCGTCGCACACCTGGGCCAGGCTGGCGCGGCTGAAGCCACCCCCCACCGCCGCCAGCGCCATGGCTCCCACCGCCCCGAGGGCACCGGCTTCCGTGGGGGTGGCGATACCGAAGAAGATGCTGCCGAGCACCAGCAGGATCAGGGCCAGGGGGGGCAGCAGCACCCGCGTGAGCGTGGCGGGGTCCATCCGATCGGCTTCCGCGAGGCGCAGCGGCGGCGCCAACGACGGCTTCCAGGTGCTCACCGCCACCACATACACCGCAAAAGCGCCGGCCATCAGCAGGCCCGGGATCAGGGCGCCGATGAACAAATCCCCCACCGATACCCCCAGCTGGTCGCCCAGCACCACCAGCACGATCGAGGGGGGGATGATCTGGCCGAGGGTGCCGGAGGCGGCGATCACACCGCTGGCCAGGGAGCGGTCGTAGCCGGCCCGCAGCATCGCCGGCAACGAGATCAGCCCCATGGTTGTCACCGTGGCGGCCACCACGCCGGTGGTGGCGGCGAGCAGGGCCCCCACCAGCACCACCGCCAGGGCCAGGCCGCCCCGCACCCGCCCGAGCAGCTGGCCCATCGCCTCCAGCAGCCGTTCGGCGATGCCCGATTTCTCGAGCATCGCCCCCATCAAAACAAAGGCCGGAATCGCCAGCAGCGTGAAGTTGCTCAGGATGCCGAAGATGCGTTGCGGCAGGGCGTTGAGAAACGGGGGGTCGATCACCCCCAGCGCCATGCCGATCAGGGCAAAAAGCACCGAAACGCCGCCGAGCCCGAAGGCCACCGGGAAGCCGCTCAGCAGCGCCGCCACCAACGCCAAGGCCATCGCCGGTCCGAGCAGCTCGCCGGGCAGCAGCGTGATCCCATAGCCAAAGGCTTCGATTTCCATCGCGCCCTACTCCTGGCCCGCGCCCGCTTCGCCCGGCTGGGCGCGCAGGGCGTGGCGAGCCCGCAGGGCGCTGGCGAACCCCTGCAGGCTGAGCAGGGCGAACCCGATCGGGATCAGGCTGCGCGGCCAGGTGCGGGGCAGACCGCCGGGATCGGGGGAGGCCTCCTGGATCCGCCAGGCCTGCAGGGCCGGCTCGATCGAAAGGCCCAGCACCAGCAGGGCGAAGGGGAGCAGCAGCAGCACGGTGCCCCACCATTCCACCTGCAGGCGCCGCCGCTCGCTCCAACCACCGCTCAGCACATCGATGCGCACATGCCCATGGCGCTGGTGGGTCCAGCCCAGACCGAGCAGAAAGGCCAGAGAGAAGAGCAGCCACTGCCCCTCGATCAGGGCGTTGGAGCTGAGGTTGACACCAAGGGCCAGGCCCAGGTAGCGGCCGATCACGTTCCACAACCCAAGGGCGAGCATCAGCAGCAGGGCGAGGCAGCCGAGCCGGCCCGCCTGGCGGTTGAGGGCGTCGATGCGGCCGGGCAGGTCGCGGGGGGAATGGCGGACGCTCATGGGCGGGGCCCGCCAAAGCTGAAGTTGGCGAAGGAGAGCTCGTTGATGCGGTTCCAGTCCTGCACCGCCGTGCGGAACTGCCGCCACTCCCCATGCAGGGCCGCAAAACCTTTATCGCTTCGGCCGATGTCGGCGAAGAGCGCCTCGCTGGCATCCCGGGCGGCCTTCAGGATCGGGTCGCCGAAGGATTCCAGCTGGGTGCTGCCCGCCTGGAGGCGCTGCAACGCCTGGGCATTGCGGGTGTCGTAGCGGCTGAGCATGCTCAGGTTGGCCTCGAAGCAGGCGGTGCTGAACATCGCTTGATACTCCTTCGGCAGGCGTCGCCAGGCGGAGCGGTTCACCAGCGCCGTGAGGGTGGGGCCGGGTTCCCACCAGCCGGGGTAGTAGTAGTAGCGGGCGGCGCGGGCCAGGCCGAGCTTCTCGTCGTCGTAGGGGCCGGTCCATTCCGCCGCATCGATGGCGCCGCGATCCAGGGCCAGGTAGATCTCCCCGCCCGGCAGCACCTGCACGTTCACCCCGAGGGCGGCCATCACCTTGCCGCCGAGGCCGGGGATGCGCATCTTCAGGCCGCGCAGGGAGGCCACGCCCTCCAGCCGGCGCTTGAACCAGCCGCCCATCTGGGCGCCGGTGTTGCCGGCGGGGAAGCTGAGCACGCCGAAGTCGGCGTAGAGGCGGTTGATGGCCTCCAGCCCGCCGGCCTCGTACAACCAGGCGTTCTGCTGCTGGGCGGTGAGGCCGAAGGGCACTGCGGTGCCGAAGGCGAGAGCGGGGTTTTTGCCGAGGTAGTAGTAACTGGCGCTGTGGCCGCACTCCACCGAGCCGTTTTGCACGGCGTCGAGCACCTCCAGGCCCGGCACCAGCTCGCCAGCGGCATAGGGCTGAAGCCGGAAGCGGCCGTCACTGAGCTCGGCGACGCGGCGGCTGATCGTTTCCGCCCCGCCGAAAATGGTGTCGAGCGAATGGGGCCAGCTGGTGGCCATGCGCCAGCGGATGCTGGGCAGGGCGGCGGTGGCCCCGCTTTCGACACGGCGGATGCGGCAGCCTGCCAAAAAAGAGGCCGCCCCGGCGGTGGTGGCGGCCGTGGCCACGCTGCCAATCAGGGCACGCCGCTGCATGGCTCCTCCAGGGCTGAGCAGAGAAACAGTAAGGGGTGGGCTGACAACCGCCCCCAGCGGGTGGCAGCAGCACCGCTGGAGCCATGGCCCCTCGCGAGCCCGAGACCAGAGGGATTAGCTTGACTTATCTATGAAGGCGGCGACGCTGATGGCTGGAGGGGCCCCAGCCACCCACACAACCCGCAACATCCCGTTACAGTTTGGGTCGGCGGGATTCCGCCCTTTCTTCCCGTCCCGGCCTTTTGGGCCTGGACTTCCCCTCTCGTCCTCATGACCGCCACTCTCCAACAGCGCTCCGGCGCTTCGGCGTGGAACCAGTTCTGCGAGTGGATCACCTCCACCAACAACCGCCTCTACGTGGGTTGGTTCGGTGTGCT
>JBIPMZ010000203.1:0-4692 GCA_044376165.1 Cyanobium sp. | reverse complement strand
CGCTGAGCTCGAAGGGGTGCCGGCGGCGCTGGAGCGCGCCCGGCAGCGGGTGATGGCAGGGGAACCGGTGGGCTGAGGGGCGCGGGGGGCGGCAACGTTTCCCGGGTCCGGCGGGTAGGGTCGATCCCTACCGGAGCGTTCTGCGGATCATGCTGCCGCCTGATCTCCGTGCTGCTGAAGCCCAGCTGCACGCCGCCCTCGAGGCCGCCCTGGGGGCCGAACCCGCCGGCCGCTGGACCGCCGAGCTGCGTTTTGAGGGCCTGCGCCTCCTGCCGGTGGCCCTGCGCTTGGCGGAGGCGTTGGGCGGCAAAGGCCGAAGCCTGCGCCTTTTGTTCCCGGATGCGGGCGCCGCTGCGCTCGCCTGCCGTGAGGCCCCAACCTGGCGCAGCGCCATCGGCAGCTTCGCCGACCAGATCCGCCTGCAGGGGGAGGGCGAGAGCGAGGAGCTGCTCGTGCTGATCGCCCCGAGCCAGGCGGAATACGAAAGGGTGGAGGAATTGTGCGGTCCCCATCGCGGGCCTGTGCTGCTGCTCAACCCCAGCCTGGAGGATGCCGCCGTGGGCATCGGCAGCGTGGCCCGGCAGCGCCGCCGGGGCTTCCTTGCCCGCTGGCAGGTGGCCTATGCCCTCCTCCCCCAGCCGGAGAGCGCCCTGCGCCGGGCCTTCCCCGATCCCTGGGAGCTCTACCGCCTCGATGCCGATGGATTCCGGTGGGTGGCAGGGTTTGCGCAGAAACCGGACGGGGAACAGCAAGCGGAGGCCCTCGGCCAGGGCGGAACCGCCGCCGGCCTCCGCTCCCTGGGGCAGCTGCTCGAAGGGCTGCAGCGCTGAGACGGGCTGCCCCGCTGAGACGGCTGGTCTCACCGGCCGGAACTGCGTACACTTCGGCGACTTCCGGTTGCCCATGGCCAGCGACTCCCCCTCCCGCTCTTGGTCTGTTGTCGACCTGGCCGCCGGCGCTGCCGTCCTTCTCGCCGCGGCGGGCGTGATCTGGAGCCCCAAGTTGAGCAATGCGGTAGCCCGGGCCACCGGCGATGTGCAGCCCCTCACCGTGACCGTGGACGTCCGGGGGGAGCCCGTCGCCGATCCGGCCGCCCTCCTGGCCAGCGCCCAGAAGGAGGGCAAGGTGCAGTTCGTGATCCGCAATCAGCCCCACGGTTCGGTGCGCATCGCCCGCCTGATTCCCCTGCAGCGCCGCCTCACGATCCTCACGCCGGAGGGGCGGGTCGTCAGCGCTCCCGACCCCAATCAGAAAACCTTCGGCACCTTCGATGGCCGCTATGTGCTCACCGGTGAGGGCCGCCGTACCGAAGGCGGGGTGGTGCTTGGCAATGCCACGTTGAAAATCGGGGCCCCGGTGGAGCTGGAGGGCAGCAATTACCGCTTCAACGGGACGGTGACAGACCTGCGTCTGGGAGCTTTTTGAGATGGTGAGGCCTGTCCCGAGCCCTCGCCGCCGTCGTACCGGGGCCGGGCTGCTGCCCCTTCTGCTCACGACCGGCCTGCTTCTGCCCCACGCCACCGTCCACGCCACCGTCCACGCCACCGCGCGCGCCACGGCGCTGCCGCCGGGGATGGCCGCCCCGCCGCTGCGCAAGCCCGCCCTGCCGCCCAACACCGGCCTGCCCGCGGTTGCCACCGCCCCCCTGCCAGACCTGCCGCCCCCCTCCGGCAGCCCGGTTCTTCAGTCCCAGATCACCTGCCCATCTCTGCAGCGGCAGCTGTCGGCCGTGCTGGGCGATGAGGCCACCGTCTGGAGCGTCACGGTGGCGGACGGCAGCGGGCGGTTGCTGGCCGATGTGAACGGCACCCGACCGCGCATCCCTGCCTCGAACCAGAAACTGCTCAGCACCGCCTTTGCCCTCGACCGCCTGGGCCCGGACTACCGCCTCGCCACCCAGCTGTGGCGGCTGCCCAACGGTAGTTTTCGCCTGGTGGGCTCCGGGGATCCGGATCTGGCCCTGCCCCAGCTGCAACGCTTCGCCAAGCTGGCCGTTCAATCTGGCGGGAGCAGCGGCCCGGCGCCCGGTGTGGTGCGCTTGGAGCTGGCCGAGGAGGAGGCTGGAAATTGGTGGCCCCAGGGGTGGCACTGGGCGGATCGCGGCACGGCCTACGGCGCTCCGGTCACCCGGCTGGCGATCACCAGCAACGTGATCGACGCGGCGGTCACCAACCCACCGGCCCGCCTGCGCTCTCTCCTGCAAAAAACCATGACCCAAGAGGGGGGGAAGGCGAATCTTGTGATGGTTCCCGCCCGTGCGCCCCTCACCAGCGAAGCGGTGCTGATCCATGAGGAATCCTCCATCGACATGCACGGGCTGCTGAGCCTGGCCAACACCGAGAGTCACAACTTCACCGCCGAGGTGCTGCTGCGCAGCGCCGCCGGTACCTGGGACCTGCCGGAGGCTGCACGCCTCGAGACCCTCTGGCTGAGCCGCCAGGGCCTGCCGATGGAGGGGGTGCGCATCGTGGATGGCAGTGGGCTCGATCGCGCCAACCGTCTCACCAGCCGGTTTCTGGCCGCCCTGCTGCTGCGCATGAACCAGCACCCCTACGCCCGCAATTACGTGGCCTCGATGTCGGTGGCGGGGCGCCGCGGCACGCTTCGCAATCTCTTCAAAGGGTCGTCTCTGGACGGCAACCTCTTCGGGAAAACCGGCACCCTCACCGGGGTGCGGGCCATCAGCGGGGTGTTGCAAACCCAGGACGGCCCGCGCTTCGTGAGCGCCATTTCCAACGGGGCCGGCGCTCCGAACCAGACGATTGGGGCCATCCTGCGGCAGGTGCAGAACGTCTCCCTTTGCGGAGGCAGCCCCTGAGGGGGATCCCGGTTTCAGCTGGCCATACCGCGACCCACCGCCCGGCGCAAGCGGTTGGTGGCCCGCCGCGCTGGTGAAGGGCCCGGAGGGTCTGCGGCGGGGAGGGAGCGGGGGGCGCTCAGGTCTTGGCCCTGGATGCGGCCCAGCTCCTGGCGGCCGCCGAGCACCACCTGGCTCAGCTCCTTGAGGCGCACCTCCAGCTCCCCGAGCACCTGCTCGGCGTAGCGGTTGGCGCCCTCCTGAATCGTGGAGGCCTCCTGGCGGGTGCGGGCGACCAGGGCTTCGCACTGCTGTTGGGTTTGCTTGCCGAATTGGAGCGCATCGCTGTGCAGCCGCTCCGCCTCGGACTGGCTTTCCCGCTGGATGCGGAGCCCCTCCTGGCGGATGGCGTCGAGCTCCTGCATCGCCTGCTGGCGAGCCCGCTCGTGCTGGTCGGCCAGCTGGCGGTTGCGTTCAGCCGCCTCCTGCTCGGTCTGCTGGCGGCGGGCCTGCGCCTCCTGCTCCAGCTGCTGGCGCCGCCCGGCGAACTGCTGCTCCATCTGGGCCATGCGGCTCTGGTGCTCCTGCTCCGTGTGGGCCACCTGCTGGCGGGTCTGCAGCAGCATCTGCTCGCATTGCTGACGGGCCTGCTCGCGCAGCTCTCCCACCTGCCGCTCCGCCTCCTGGCGGATGGCGGCGGCGCTGATCAGCTGCTCCCGTTCGCGCCGCGCCTGGGCGACGATCTCCTCGGCCTGCTGACGAGCCTTCTCGATGAAGCTCTCCCGCTGGCGGATCAGCTCGTCGGCTTGGGTGATCTGGAGCGGCAGGGATTCGCGCAGGGCGTCCATCATCTCGACGGCGTCCTGCTCGTTGACCAGCCGGCACCCGCTCAGGGGAATCCGGCTGCCGTCGAGCACGATCTCCTCCAGCTGATCGAGCTGGTCGAGGACGGTGATGCGGACCTCGGACATGTCAGGCATCTGGGGTTGCTTGATTAAAGAGCCTCGCGAGGTCAGCCGCCACCACCGGAGGCACCAGATGTCCGACCTCTCCGCCAAACCTCGCCACCTCCTTCACCACCGAACTGCTGAGAAAGCTGTGGGGGACAGCCGTGGCGAGGAACAGGGTCTCCAGGTCAGGGGCCAGCGACTTATTGGTATGGGCGATCTGCAGCTCGAACTCGAAGTCGCTCAGGGCCCGCAGACCGCGCAGAATCACCGTGGCGCCGCAGGAGCGGGCGAAGGCCACGGTGAGACCTTCGAAGCTCTCCACCTCCACCCCCGGCAGGTGGGCGGTGGCGAGGCGGATTTGTTCCACCCGTCTCGCCAGGGAGAACGCCGGTTGCTTGGCAGGATTGCGCAGCACCGCCACCACCAGACCATCGAACAGGCGGCAGCCGCGTTCGATCAGATCGAGGTGACCGAGGGTGAGGGGGTCGAAGCTGCCGGGATAGAGGGCGCGCATCGCCCCAGCCTATGGGCCCGAGCCGATCCCTACAGTCGGATCTGCCTTCCCCCCGTGCCATGGCCCTCGACGCCGCCGCCAAGAAGACCCTGCTGCGCAAGATCCCCCACGGGGTGTTCATCTGCGGGGTGGCCGAGGGGGAGCTGGTGAACGGCTTCACGGCGAGCTGGGTCACCCAGGGTTCGTTTGAGCCGCCGCTGGTGGTGATGGCGGTGCGGGCCGACTCCAGCAGCAACGGGATCATCCAGCGCACCGGTCGCTTTTCCCTCAATGTGCTGCCGGCGGATCAAAAGGAGCTCGCGGCGGTGTTTTTCAAGCCCCAGCAGGCGATCGGGGGTCGGTTTGATGCCGCCCCCTTCCAGCTGGGCCCCTTGGGCCTGCCCATCCTGGATGCGGCCCTCGGGGCGGTGGAATGCGAGCTGGTGGGGCAG
>JBIPMZ010000202.1:0-4706 GCA_044376165.1 Cyanobium sp. | reverse complement strand
CAGGAATACTCCCTTCGCAGGAATCGTTTCCCTCGTTACTGCATCCCTAGCGCCCGCGCTGCGTGGATGGAATCCCCACCGGTTGCGAGGGCAACGTGGAGCCGCTGTTCTGCCATTACCGCAACACCACCGATCGCCTGCGCATCGTGCGGTGCTGCGGACCCGAGGGCTGCCTGCTGGAGCGGGTGGTCTTCCCCTTCGAGCGGCTCAGCTTCCACTGTTCCCCGGGGAGCCACGTGGAGGTGTGGAGCCCTGGCCGCTCCGGGGCCGAACTGGCGGAGCGCTTCCCCGCCGAGGAGCTGCACAGCCCCGAGCGCGGGCCGGTGCCGGGTCCCGCTTGGTGGCCGTCCGTACCGCCGCGGACCATCGGCGTTCGGGAGAATGGCAGTGCGGTTTGTTTAGACGGTCCCTGACCCTTTGGACGATCCCTGACCCTGGCCTGGCCGCTCCGCATCACCGGGGGTCGGCGTCAGGATGGCCCTATGGAGGTGCATGAACGCCGTCCCATCGTGCCCGGTCCGGCCGGGCAGTCGCTCCATCGCCGCCGGCAGTGCGGACAAGACCTGGTGCCTGTATCCCGAGAGCCGCCATGAGCTGTTCGATGACCTCGACCGGGGCGCCGTGATGGCCGACCTGGGGGCTTGGCTGGAGGCCCATGGTCGCTGAGCGCCCCGCTGGCCTGGTGTGCGACCCCGCCTACCGCCTGCATCGCACCGGTGACTTCCACCCGGAACGCCCGGCGCGGGTGGATGCGGTGGTGCAGGGCCTCCACCTGGCCGGCCTGCTCGAGCGCTGCCGGCTGCTCGCCCCCCGACCCGCCAGCGAGGCGGAGCTGCTGCGCGTGCACAGCCGCACCTACCTGGACCAGGTGCATGCCGACGTGGCCGCCGGTCGCCAGGAGCTCTCCACCGGCGATACGGCGATCGGGGCGGAGTCGGAGCGGATCGCCCGCCTGGCGGCCGGTGGCGTTCTGGCGGCCCTGGAGGCGGTGCTGGCGGGGGAGGTGCCCCGTGCCTTTGCGGTGGTGCGCCCCCCCGGCCACCACGCCAGTGCCGAGCGGGGCATGGGCTTCTGCGTTTACAACAACATCGCAATCGCCGCCCGCCATCTGCAGCAGGTTCACGGCCTCGGCCGGGTGCTGATCCTCGATTGGGATGTCCACCACGGCAACGGCACCCAGGCGATCTTCGAGGACGATCCCTCCGTGCTGTTCTTCAGCACCCACCAGGCGCCGCTCTACCCCGGCACCGGCTCGCGCCACGAGCGGGGCACGGGAGCCGGTGCGGGCTTCACCCTCAACTGCCCCCTGCCCGCCGGCAGCGGGGGAGCCGCGGTGCTGGCGGCCTGGCGGGAGGTACTCCTGCCGGCGGCGGAGGCATTTGCACCGGAGTTTGTGTTGATCTCCGCCGGCTTCGATTCCCGCCAGGGCGACCCCCTCGGCGGCTTGGCCTTGCAGGATGCCGACTTTGCCGAGTTGACGCGGCTCGCGATGGCTCTGGCTCAACGCCATGCCGGCGGACGGCTGGTGTCGGCCCTGGAGGGGGGGTACGACCTGCCGGGGCTGGCGGCCGCCAGTGCGGCTCACATGGGCGCGCTGCTGGGCGACTGAGCCACGGCGGCCCACCAGCGCTCCACCACCGCGGGGGTTCCGAACCACAGCGGCCCGAACGCGCCGCCGTGGGCGACCCCTTCGAGCACCACCGCCTGGGAACCCTCCAGCAGCGCCGAAGACAGGGGCACCAGGCCGTCGCCCCGATCCCGGGGATCGCCGCTGCTGTTGCCGTAGGCCGCCGGTGCCATCCGCCGCGCCGTCTCGCTGGCCTCCCCCCGCGCCGGATCCAGATCCACCACGCCCGCCACTGAGACGTAGCGCACCGCCGGCGCGAAGGGGCAGCCCGGCAGCCGCTGCGCCACCATCCGCCGCAACGCCGTGGCCTTGAGCGCCGTGTGGGGACTGCCGAGCATCACCAACGTGTCGGCCCGGGCCCGGCCGTTCCAGCAGCGCCCCTGGCAGGGCTGGTCGTCGAGAAACAGGCGCAACAGGATGCCGCCGGAGCTGTGACCCACCAGCGTCACCCGACCGGTGGGGGAGAGCCGCGCCAGCCGCTCCACCGCCGCGGCCACCCGGTCGAGGAGGCGGGCCCAGGCGAAGGGGCGCACCGTCAGCAGCCATTCGATCCGACCCACGGGCACCAGCTCCACCGGCTGGCCGCTGAGCCGGGCCAGGGTCTCGCGCATCGGCTGGTAGGCCTCCGGGGTGATCAGGAAGCCGCCGAGGATGACGATCGGCTGAGGAGGGGCGGGCATGGCGGGAGGGAGATCAGGCTGGGACGGGAGAGATCAGGAGGGGCGGCCCTGGCGCCACCACCGCCAGCTTTCGAGGTTGATCAGTAGGCCGATCGCCAGCAGAACCCCCATCAGAAACACCTGATCGCTGCGGGAATCCGGCACGAGGATGTCGGCGAGGAGATGGGGAAGATTGGTGACGCTGTACACAACGGAAATCCAGAAGTGCAGGCGCCGCCACGGTCGCCAGCGCGCCTCCCCGTCCGGGTCGCTGGCCGCCCAGGCGATGAGCAGGATCGAAACCAGAGGGATCAGGAAATAGATCAGCATCCCCCAGAACACCAGCGGCAGCTGGGCCGCCGGCAGCTGGCTCTCGATCTCGGGCGAGAGGCCGTGGAAGAGGGGCATCAGACCGAGATCCACATGGAAGAGCATCGCCAGCAGATAGGCGAACCACAGGCTGCGCAGGCGCTGGGCGTGATCGATCGGGCGTGGCATCGCGAGGGGAGCTGGGAGGGAGCGCGGAAATCGGTGGCGGTGAGGGTCTGCGTGGATGCTGGCGCGGCGAGCGCCCGCGTGATCAATGGCACGGAGATCTGTGACCTGCGCGGGGCCACCCCCTGCCGGGGGACGGCGAAGATTGACTCCACCGGACTCCGCCGGTCCGTTCCCCTGGATGTCCCTCTCCGCCCACGCTTGCCATGGCACCGGCGGCGGCGCCCCCGCCAGCCCCTCCGCCCGGCAGGTGGCGCTGCTGGGCATGCCCAACACCGGCAAGTCCACCCTGTTCAACCGCCTCACCGGCGGCGACGCGCAGATCGCCAACTGGCCCGGCCTCACGGTGGACCTGCTGCGCGGCCCCCTTCCCCCCGGCCCCGACGGCCGCCCCGTGGAGCTGATCGATCTCCCCGGCATCCACGACTTCCGGGGTAGCAGCGAGGACGAGGCGATCGTGCAGCGCTTTCTGCGGGCCACACCGCCGGATCTGGTGGTGGTGGTGCTCAACGCCTCCCAGGTGGGGGCCCAGCTGCGGCTGCTGCTGCAGGTGCGCGCCCTCGGGTTGCCCACGGTGGTGGCCCTGAACATGAGCGATGAGGCCCGGCGCTGGGGGGTGCGGATCGACATCGCCGGCCTGAGTCGGCGCCTGCAGCTGCCGGTGGTGCCGATCAGTGCCCTGCGCCGCGAGGGGATCGGTGCCCTGCTGGCGGCGATCCACGCGGCCGCTGCCAGCCCGCCGCCGCTGCCACCGCCGCCGGCCGATCCGGCGGAGCTGGAGACCCTGCGCCTGGAGCTGGCCGCCGCCTGCGTGCGCCAGCCGGCCCACGCCCCCAACCGGCACAGCCGCCGGGTCGATCGCCTGCTGCTCCATCCCCTGGTGGGACCGCTGCTGTTCCTGGTGATCGTGGCGGTGATGTTCCAGGCGATCTACAGCCTGGGGGCGCCGCTGCAGGAGGGCCTCGGCCTGCTGCTCGACGCCGTGCGCCAACAGCTGCTGGAGCCGCTTCTGCGGGGCGCGGGAGCGCCGTCCCTGCTGCGGGGCTTCCTGCTCGATGGCGTCTGGCTCGGGGTCGGCACCGTAACGAGCTTCCTGCCGATCATCTTTCTCTTTTATCTCCTGCTGGCGCTAGTGGAGGATTCGGGCTACCTTCCCCGCGCCGCCTTCCTGATGGACGGCTTCATGCACTGGCTCGGCCTCGATGGCCGCGCCTTCGTGCTGCAGGTGATGGGCTTCGGCTGCAATGTGCCGGCGATCCTCGGCACCCGGGTGATCCGCGACCGGGGCCTGCGACTGCTGGCGATGATGGTGATCCCCTTCGCTCTCTGCCAGGCGCGGCTGGCGGTGTTTGTGTTCATGGCCGGGGTGTTCTTTCCGCGGCCTTGGTGGGCGCCGGGCCTGGTGCTGTTCGCCTTTTACGTGCTCAGTTTTCTGGCGGCGATCATCACCGGCCTGCTGTTCAAGCACGCCTATCCCCACCGGGAGGCGTTTGTGCTCGAGCTGCCCCCCTACCGCCGCCCCAGTCCAGGCACCGTGTTGCGTCGGGCCTGGGGCGAGATGCTGCGCTTTCTTGTCACCACCCGCAGCTTCATCGTGGTGGGCGCGGCCCTGGTATGGCTGCTCACCAACCTGCCGCCCGGAAGTGGCATGGGCAGCACCGCCAGTTTCGCGGACCGGATAGGCGGCCTGTTTCAGCCGCTGCTGGGGCCGATTGGGATGAATCCGGCGCTCACCGTCTCCCTGTTTTTCGGCTTCATCGCCAAGGAGATTCTGCTGGGGGCGATGGCGGTGATTCACCACACCAGCGAGGCGGGCCTGGGGGGAGCGATCCGCTCTTCCCTCTCGCCTCTGCAAGCCCTGAGCTTCATGATCTTCGTGCTGCTCTACACCCCGTGCCTCTCTACCGTGGCGGTGCAGATCCGCG
>JBIPMZ010000016.1:0-16507 GCA_044376165.1 Cyanobium sp. | reverse complement strand
CACCTCGCCGCCGGTGGGGAAGTCGGGTCCGGGGACCAGCTCGAGAAGCTTCTCGTCGCTGAGGTCGGGACGGCGGATCAGGGCGATGAGGGCATCGACGATCTCACCGAGGTTGTGGGGGGGGATGCTCGTGGCCATGCCGACGGCGATCCCGGAGCAGCCGTTGAGCAGGAGAAAGGGGAGCTGGGCCGGCAGCACCGTCGGCTCCTGCTGGGAGCCATCGAAGTTGGCCGCGAAATCGACGGTGTCGCTGCCGATCTCCTCCAACAGCGCTTCGTTGGCGATCGGCGCCAGCCGGGTTTCCGTGTAGCGCATCGCCGCCGGTGGATCGTCGTCCACCGAGCCGAAGTTGCCATGCCCGTCGAGCAGCGGGTGGCGGCTGGCGAAGGTTTGCACCAGACGCACCAGCGCGTCGTACACCGCTTGATCGCCGTGGGGGTGGTACTTGCCCAAGACATCCCCCACCACCCGGGCGCACTTTCGGTAGGGGCGATCGGGGGTCAAGCCCAGCTCGTGCATCGCAAACAGGATGCGGCGCTGCACCGGTTTGAGTCCGTCTCGCACGTCGGGCAGGGCCCGGCCCACGATCACGCTCATCGCGTACTCGAGGTAGGAGCGCTGCATCTCCTGATGCAAGGCGATCGGCTCGATCCGGTTCTCCCGGTCGTCGTCTCCGTTCGGGGTGCTGCGGCGGTCCTCGGCCATCCGGTGCTTGGGTAGGGGGGCGGAAGACGGGGCTCAGCCTACCGATGCAGGCCCGTCGATCCACCCCTCATCGATCCACCCCTCATCGATCCATCCCTCAAGGTTCGCCGGCTTGCTCGCCCTCCAGTGTGGCGTTGGCCATCGCCCGGTCGACGACCAGTTTCAGCTCTGGCTGGCTCAGCAGACGGCGGGTGACGGTGCGCAATTTTTCGCCCCAGAGCTGCTCCTTCTGGTAGGAATCCATCACGTAGTTCGGTTGCTCGTTGAGGGCCAGCTCCGCCAGGCGCAGGGCCTCGCTGCGCTGGCTGGGATCCGTGGCGAACAGGCCGGCGGCCAGGGCGAGGGAGGTTTCGGGAACGTCGGGCTTGATGCGCATCACCTTCCGCCAGCGCTCCAGGGCGGCCGGCCGGCGATCGGCCTCCCACAGCACCAGCCCCTGGTTGTTGATCGCCTCCCAGAAGTCACGCCGCAGCTTCTCCGCCTGCTCAAACGACCCCAGGGCCTTGTCCCCCTGCCCCAGCAGCAGTTGGGCATTGCCGAGGTCGAAGTAGGCGCCGGCATTGCGGCTGTCCAGCTGGAGCCCCCGGTTGAGCAGGCCGATCGCTTCCTGGGGCTTGCCGTTGCGCAGGGCCAGCGACCCCTCGGCGAACCAGATGCCGGGATTTTTGGGGTCGAGCTGCTTGGCTTTGCTGAGCGCCCACAAGGCTTTATCGGTGCGATCGCTGCGCAGCTGGGCCTCCGCCAGCAGCACCCAGCCGCGGGGTTCACCCGGCAGGAGTCGCACCGTGAGCTCCGCCAGCCGGGCCGCCTCCTCCACCTGCCCGATGCGCAGCAGCCGGGCCGCCACCTGGGCGATGCCAAACCCCGCCGCCTCCAGCTCCTTCGCCGGCGGGACATATACATAGGGCACCACAGCCCGGGCCGCCCCCATCGGCAGGATCGGCAGGGCGAAAAGGACGGCCAGGGGGAGACCCGCCATCAGGTTGCGGGTCAGAGGGGACTGGATGAGCTGTGAGATCAGTTGGCTCCGGCGCCGGCCCACGGAATCCATACGATTTTCCTCAGCCTAGGGAGAGGCGGGTCCTTCCCCCAAGGCGGCGGTGATGTTGCGCCGCCACATCCAGGGCTTGATGCGCCGCAGCGCCGAGGCCCGCAGCCGTTGATCCCACTCGCCGTCACTCCAGCCCAGGGCCTGCTCCGCCCGCAGGTTGAGCAGCCAAGGGCGGGGCTGCAGTTCCGGTTCTTCGCTGATCGGCACTTTTGGCCCGTTCCAGGGACACACCTCCTGACAGATGTCGCAGCCGGCCACCCAGCCCTGGAGCTGCGCCGCGATATCCGGCGGCAGGGCGGGATCGCGGTTTTCAATGGTGTGATAAGCCAAACAACGGCGGGCATCGACCACGAACGGCTCGGGGATCGCCCCGGTGGGGCAGGCGTCGAGGCAGGCGCGGCAACGGCCGCACAGGGTTTCCGCAGGCCGGTCCGGCGGCAGCGCCACGGTGGTGAGCAGATGGCCCAGCAGCAGCCAGGATCCCCGCTGCCGGTGGATCAGGTTTCCGTTTTTGCCGATCCAGCCCAACCCGGCCTCCTCCGCCCAGGCCTTGTCCATCAGCGGGGCGCTGTCCACACACACCCGCCAGCGGCTGCCGGGTTGGCGCTCCTCCAGCCACCGACCCAGCCGTCGCAACCGGCCGTCGATCAGGCGGTGGTAGTCGCGCCCCCAGCCGTAGCGCGCCACCTTGAGCGCCCCCGGCCTGGCCCGGGCTTGCACATGGTGCGGCAAGGCCACCGCCACCAGGGCCTGCACCCCCGGCAGGAGCTCGCTCACCGCCCGCCGGCGGGGATCGGCCATCCAGGCCATCCCCGCCTGGTGCCCGGCCTCCAGCCAGCGCGCCAGGGCGGCGGAGCGCAGGGCGAGGCGCGGCCCGCCGGGTACGGCGGCGATTCCCACCGGGTGAAAACCCAGAGCGGCCGCCTGCTGCTTCAGTTCCTCGGCCAGGTTCATGGAGGTTGGAGGGTCTACAGCGGATCGTTAATGTGGGGTCACCTCGAGCGCGCTCGCGTGACCGCTTCTCCAACCACCCAGTTCAGCCCGCTGCTGCGGTGGATGGGAATCACCCTCGTGGTGCTTCTGCTGTTGCAGTTGCTTTCGGTGTTGGTCCTTTGGGATTGGGGGTCGGAGCCCTTTCGGCAGCTGGTGGTGGAGCGTCTGATCAGCCAGGCTCCCATGGCCCTGATCGGACTCCTCCTGATGTATGTCTCCTCCCGGGTGGAGGATCCCACCGGTTCGCAACCGCGCACGCCTCTCCTCTGGAGCGTCTGCCTCCTCAGTGGTCTGATGGCCGTGCTGCTCACCTCCGCCCTGCCGATCGCCTTCGGTGGGGATCAGATGTTGCAGGAGCAGACCGACCAGCAATTGGCGGCCCAGCGCGCCCAGCTGGAGATGGCCCGCCAGCAGAGCAAGAATCCCGCGGTGCTCCAACAGCTGGTGCGCCAGGCCGAGTCCAGTGGCCAGATCCCCCCGGGGGCCAGCGATGCCCAGAAAATCCAGGCCGCCCGCGCCTTCATCGACCGCCAGCTGGATTCGATGCAGAGCAAGTTCGCCCAGTCCGAGCAGTCGGCCAAGGTGGCCAACAGCCAGCGCCGCTTTGGCAGCTCGGGCGGAGCCATCGCCCTGATCGTGGCCTTCACGATCCTCTGCCTCGGCACGGTTCTCTGACCCCGGCCGCCCCTGGAGCCTCCGCCCCGTCCCTTCCCGGGCGCCATGGCGCGGAACCCCGTCTGGTTACCGTTGGGGTTCTTCCCACGACAGGGTCCGTGGTTTCCTCCAGTCCCCGAACCGATCAGCCGCTGGGCATGCGCCTCCAGCAGGATCTCAAGAATGATCTGATCGCCGGCCTGCTGGTCGTGATCCCCCTGGCCACCACCATCTGGCTCGGCACTACGGTCAGCCGCTTTGTGCTGGCCTTTCTCACCTCCATCCCCAAGCAGTTCAACCCTTTCAATACCCTGAATCCTCTCCTTCAGGAGTTGATCAATCTCGGGGTGGGTCTGCTTGTACCCCTGCTCGGCATCCTGCTGATCGGGCTGATGGCGCGCAACATCGTCGGCCGCTGGCTGCTGGAGTTTGGCGAGGGCACCCTGCTGCGCATTCCCCTGGCAGGCTCTGTCTACAAGACCCTCAAGCAGCTGCTCGAGACGTTCCTGCGGGATAATTCCCGCCGCTTCCGCCGCGTGGTGCTGGTGGAGTACCCGCGCGAGGGTCTCTACGCCCTCGGCTTCGTCACCGGTGTGCTCGGCACCTCGATCCAGGCGGATTTCGACCAGACCATGTTGAGCGTGTTCATTCCGACGGCACCCAACCCCACCACCGGCTGGTACGCGGTGGTGCCGGAGCGCTCCGTGCGGGATGTTGACCTCAGCGTGGAGGATGCTTTCCGCACGATCATCTCCGCCGGCATCGTGAGCCCCGACGAAAAGGAGGCCCCGTCCAACCGCAGCTTCTCCAGCTTGCTGGCCCAGCTGCGGGCTCCCGAGCTTTCCTGAATGAAAAGCCGCACCCTCGCCCGCGAACTCGCTCTGCTCATGCTCGCTCAAGTCAGCGATCGAGCCGCCGCCACCCCCGACCTCTCCCTGGAAACCCTGCTGCAGCAGGCTCTCTCCAGCCTTGCCCAGCATGTGCGCGAAGCCCTCGACCGCTCTGCCGGCGACCTTCAGGCGGCTGAGCGCGAACTGCTCGACAGTGAATTGCAGGAGGGGGATGAACGCTCCCTTCCCCGGGTTCGCCAGCACCTGCGGGAGGGTCTCTCCCACGCGGAGCGCGCTCTCAATCGCCTCTCCGCCAGCCTGGAGCTCCCCCGCCTGCTCCTGCTGGCGGATCAGGAGGAGGTGCGGCGCAGCGCGCTGGAGCGCACCCGCGCTGTCCTGGCGGATCGGGAGGCCATCGACGCTCGCCTCGACGCGGTGATGGAGGGGTGGCGCCTCGGGCGCTTGCCCCGCATCGACCGCGACATCCTGCGCCTTGCCGCAGTCGACCTCACGGTGCTCGGAACGCCGGCTGCGGTCGCCTGCAACGAAGCGGTGGAGCTGGCCAACCGCTACAGCGATGAACAGGGCCGGCGCATGATCAACGGCGTCCTGCGTCGGTTCACCACAGCGAGGGTTTGAGGGGCGATGGTGTTCGATTGGTTCCAGCGCGGCGTCCCCCCGGAGCCTTCCGGTGCCAACCCTCCGGAGGAGGACTCCCCCCCCGAGGAGGCCAACCCCTCCGCCGATGGGGCCCTGCCCCCGGAGTCGTCTCCCCTGACGGCGCCGCAGGGGGAAGCCGCCGAGGCCCCGGCGATCGGCTCGGTGGATGAGGACGCGTTGGCCTGGGCGCGGGAGGCTTATGCCCGCCTGCGCGCCCAGCAGGAGGCCGCCCGCTCCGGCTCCGAGCCCCCCCCTGCCGAGCCGGAGCCCAGCCCCCCGCCACCTCTCTCCTCGCCGCCTCCCTCCCCGCCAGAGCCCCCTTCCCTGTTGGAGCAGGCGGCGGCGCAGCGCCGCGAGCGTCTCGAGCAGATCCTGGCCCCTTCCCCGGAGGCGCCCGGCCCGGAACCCGCCCCCGAATTCCCCTCCGCCGGGCCGGCGGCGGAGGAAGGCGAGCCCCGGCTCGGCGCCTTTGACGACGACTTCACCTGGTCCGCCGAGGTGCTTGCCGCCCAAGGGCGGCGCGTGGAGGACATGTCGCTTGAGGAGATCGACTGGCTCAGCCGGTTGCGCCGCGGCCTGCAGAAGACGCGGCGGAGCTTCGTCACCCAGCTCCTCGAGAACCTCGGCGACGACCCCCTCACCCCCGAGGTGCTCGACGACCTCGAAACCACCCTCCTGCGGGCGGATGTGGGTGTGCAGGCCACCGACCGCGTTCTGGAGGCGTTGCGCCGCCGTCTCAATGAGGAGGTGGTCGATCCTGCCGAGGGGATCCGCTTCCTCAAGGATCAGCTGCGCGGGCTGCTCGACGCCCCGATCGAGCGGAGCCCCCATCCCCTGCTGGCACCCCAGCGCGATCGGCTGAACGTTTGGTTGCTGGTCGGCGTCAACGGGGTGGGCAAGACCACCACCCTGGGCAAGCTGGCCAATCTCGCCGTCCGCAGCGGCTACAGCTGCCTGATCGCCGCCGCCGACACCTTCCGGGCGGCTGCCGTGCAGCAGGTGACGGTCTGGGGGGAGCGCAGCGGTGTGCCGGTGATCTCCAACCCCAGCGCCAACGCGGATCCTGCCGCCGTCGTCTACGACGCCATCGGCGCCGCCCGCTCCCGGGGCACCGAGCTTGTGCTGGTGGATACCGCCGGCCGGCTGCAGACGAAGCACAACCTGATGGAGGAGCTGAGCAAGGTGCGCCGCATCGTCGACAAGCTGGCCCCGGAGGCGGCGGTGGAATCCCTGCTGGTGCTCGACGCCAGCCAGGGTCAGAACGGCTTGCGTCAGGCCATGGCGTTCGCCAGCGCCGCCGGCCTCACCGGGGTGGTGCTCACCAAGCTGGATGGCAGCGCCCGCGGCGGCGTCGCCTTGGCGGTCGCCTCGGAGGCCGGACTGCCGATACGCTTCGTCGGCGCCGGGGAGGGGATTCGCGATCTGCGGCCCTTCAACAGCTTTGAGTTTGTGGAAGCCCTGCTCGCCCGCTGAGTGCCGCTGCTACCTTGCGGGTCCCCTGCGGCCGCTCCTTGAGCAGCAAGCCGCCACCGAAGCCTTCCCCTCCCCAGGCTCCCCCGCGCACCGCCCAGCCGCTCACGGCTGCAGCCTCCCTGCGCCAGCTGCTCGACAGCCTCAGCCGCGAGCAGCGCCGCAACCAGGAACTGCTCGCCTCCCTGTCTTTCGCGCTGCGCAGCTTCACGCACCTCGGCCGATTCGTCGAATTGGTGCCGCTGGTGGCGTCGCGGCTGGTGGACGGGGAGGGTTCTCTGCTGGTGGTGTTTCACCCCGACGGCCGCCTCTGGCGGGAGCACCTGCAGGCCACGCCGGGGGCGCGCTGCGCCGAGGTGCTGCGCCAGGTTTCCTCCCTGGCGGACGACCAGCTGCAAACCCTCGCCTCCGAGGAGGAGGTGGCGAATCGGCTCGATCCGCTGATCCGCCGCCTGCTCGGCGGGGCCCAGGTTTTTGCCACCTCGGTGGTGGCGCGCAGCCGCCAGCGCGGGCGGCTTTACATCTACAGCAGCCGGCGGGGCTACAGCTGGAGCGAGGTGCATCGCCGCCATCTGCAGCTCGTCGCCGATCTCACCGGCGTGGCCCTGGAGAACGAGCTGCTCCAGGAGGACCGGCGTCGTCATGAGCGGCTCGATCGGCAGCTCAGCATCGGGGGGGATATCCAGGCCCAGTTGCTGCCGGACCGCTGCCCGCTGATCGAGGGGGTGGAGTTGGCGGCTCGCTGCCGTCCGGCCTTCCAGGTGGGGGGGGATTACTACGACTTCATCCCCGTGTTTCCCCAGCTGAAGGGGCGTCGCCGCGAGCAGGGGCCCTGGGCTCTGGTGATGGGCGACGTGATGGGCAAGGGGGTGCCCGCCGGCCTGCTGATGACCCTGCTGCGCGGCATGTTGCGGGCGGAAGTGCTCAGCGGCCTGCCCCCCGACCGCATCCTCGCGGATCTGAATCGCCTGGCCCAGGAGGATCTGGCCCACTCCCACCGCTTCGTCAGCCTCTTCTATTCCGACTACGACCCGCGCAGCCGGCGCCTGCGCTTTGCCAATGCCGCCCACAATCCGCCGTTGATCTGGCGTCGCCGCGCCAACGCGGTGGAGCGGCTGGATGCTCCCGGCCTGTTGATCGGCCTGCAGAGAGAGGCGGAGTACGGCTGCGGGCAGGTGGTGCTCGAGAGCGGAGACGTGCTTTTGTACTACACCGATGGGGTTACGGAGGCCAGTGGCTTCAGCGGGGAGCGCTTCGATGAGGAGCGACTGGTTCGGGCGTTCCACGGCGCCTGCCGCGCTGGCCTCGGCGCCCAGGGAATTCTTGATCAGCTGTTCGCTCGCCTCGACCGCTTCGTCGGACCCGATCACCACCTCGACGATGACGCCTCGATGGTGGTTCTGCAGGTGCGCGAGGAGGTGATGCTCCCCCCCTTGCCGGCGGCCTGAGGGCCCCGCCCGGGCCCCGAGACCCCTGCCAAGCTGGGGGGCTGCCCCCGCCCTGCCGCACCCCGTCCCGATGAGTGATCCCTTCGCCAGCTCCCTTCCCTCCGGTGTCTCCGGCGGCGCGGCCGGCGGCTGGAGCGACCGCTTCGATCAGGGTCTGCATCCCGCGATCGAGCGCTTCAACGCCTCGATCGGCTTCGACATCACCCTGCTTCAGGAAGACCTCGACGGTTCCGTCGCCCACGCCCGCATGCTGGGCGCCTGCGGTGTGATCCCTCCGTCGGAGGCGGATCAGTTGATCGAGGGGCTGGAGGCGATCCGGGCCGAGGCCGCCGAGGGCCGCTTCACCCCCGGCATCGAGGCGGAGGATGTGCACTTTGCCGTCGAGCGCCGCCTGATCGAGCGGCTCGGCCCCCTGGGCAAGAAGCTGCACACCGGCCGCAGCCGCAACGACCAGGTGGGCACGGATCTGCGCCTGTGGCTGCGCCGCCGCATCGATGCGATCGATGCGGCCCTGGTCCGCTTCGAGCGGGCCCTGCTGGGGCAGGCGGAGCGCCACGCGGAGGTGTTGATTCCCGGTTACACCCACCTGCAGCGCGCCCAGCCCCTCTGCCTGGCCCATCACCTGCTGGCCTACATCGAGATGGCCGAGCGCGACCGCCAGCGCCTGGCCGATGTGCGGCGGCGGGTGAACCTCTGCCCGCTCGGGGCGGCGGCCCTGGCCGGAACGCCGGTGCCGATCGACCGGCGCAGCACGGCCGCGGAGTTGGGGTTTGAGGCCCCCTACGCCAACAGCCTCGACGCCGTGAGCGACCGCGATTTCGCGGTGGAGTTCATGGCCGCCGCCAGCTTGGTGATGGTGCATCTCAGCCGCCTCAGCGAGGAGGTGATCCTCTGGGCCAGTGAGGAGTTCGCCTTTGTGACCCTCACCGACCGCTGCGCCACCGGCAGCAGCCTGATGCCCCAGAAAAAAAATCCCGACGTCCCGGAGCTGGTGCGGGGCAAGAGCGGGCGGGTCTTCGGGCACCTGATGGGGCTGCTGACGGTGATCAAGGGCCTGCCGCTGGCCTACAACAAGGATTTTCAGGAGGACAAGGAGGCCCTGTTCGACGGGGTGCGCACCTGCCTCGACTGCCTGGAGGCGATGGCGATCCTGTTTGAGGAGGGCCTGGAGTTCCGCCGCGAGCGTCTGGAGCAGGCGGTGGAGACGGATTTTTCCAACGCCACCGATGTGGCGGACTACCTGGTGGCCCGTGGGGTTCCCTTCCGCGAGGCCTACCAGCTGGTCGGCGCCCTGGTGAAGAGTTGTTTGGCCGAGGGGATTCTGCTGCGCCAGCTGCCGCTGGAGCGCTGGCAGGCGCTCCACTCCGCTTTCGAGGCGGACATCCAGGCGGCGATTGAGCCCCGCCGGGTCGTGGCGGCCCGCCGCAGCGAGGGGGGAACGGGGTTCGAGGGGGTGCGGCAGCAACTGATTCGGGCTCGTGCCCGGCTGGGGGAAGACCGATCGACCTTTCGGGTCTAATCTTGGAGGGTTCCAGGCGCCATGGCGTTCGTTCGACTCTGGGTCGGTCCGTGAGTATTTTTGTTGGCAATCTTCCTTTCCGCGCCGAGAAAGAAGATGTGATGGAGCTTTTCGCTCCCTATGGCGAAGTGGTCAACTGTTCCCTGCCGCTCGAGCGGGACACCGGTCGCAAGCGGGGTTTCGCCTTCGTCGAGCTGGCGGAGGCCGAAAGCGAGGACCGGGCCATCGAGGGCCTGCAGGGGGCTGAATTGATGGGTCGCCCCCTGCGCATCAACAAGGCAGAACCCCGTGGCGGCGCCCCCCGAGGTGGCGGTGGCGGCGGTGGCGGCTACCGCGGTGGTGGCGGCTACGGCGGCGGTGGCGGCGGTGGCGGCTACGGGGGAGGCGGCGGCTACGGGCGTGGCAGCGATGCCGGCGGCTCCGGTGCCAGGGGCTGGGAAGACCGCAGCTACGGCGGCGGGGACAGCTTCGAGTCCGGCCGCGCCCGCCGTCGTCGCAGTGGCGGCGGTGGCGGAGACTCCGACTACTCGGGCGCTGAGGGCTGAGGGGCGTCCCCGCGGGCCGGCGCCGGGGGGCTTACAGACCCCGGCCCTCCAGCTGGCGCGCCGCCTGCTCCAGCACCTCGGGCCCCGCCTTGCCGGGGCTGGCTGCGCGCGTCAGGGCGGCACGCCAGTGGCGTGCCCCCGGCACCCCTTCCACCAGGTGCACCAGGTGCCGGGCGATCCCCCAAAGCCGTCCGCCGGAATCACACCACCGGGTGGCATGGGGGATCAGCCCTCGAACCACCGCGGAGGCGGAGGTCGGCGGGTGGGGATCGGCGAAGAGCTCTTGATCCACCCCGGCCCAGCGCAGCGGGTGGGCATAGGCGGCGCGTCCCACCATGACCCCGTCCACGAGTTGCAGCTGTTCCCGGCAGTCCGCCAACCCCTCCAGGCCGCCATTGAGCTCGATGCAGAGCTGCGGGCGCTCCCGTTTGAGCCGCTGCACCACATCCCAGCGGAGCGGAGGGATGGTGCGGTTTTGCTTGGGGTCCAGGCCGTCGAGCCAGGCCTTGCGGGCGTGCACGGCGAAGCGGCGGCAGCCCGCTGCCGCCACCGTGTCGACGAAGCCCAGCAGCTGCTCGAAGCTGTCGAGATCATCGATGCCGATGCGGTGCTTCACCGTGACCGGCAGGGGTGAGGCGACCGCCATCGCCGCGACACAGCGGGCCACCCGTCCCGGATCCGCCATCAGGCAGGCCCCGAAGTGGCCCTGGCGCACCTTCTCGCTGGGGCAGCCGACGTTGAGGTTCACCTCGTCGTACCCCCAGGCCTCCGCCAACCGCACCCCCTCCGCCAGCAGGGCCGGTTCGTCGCCCCCCAGCTGCAGCGCCAGCGGCCGCTCCGCCGGATCGAAGTCGAGTAACCGCGCCAGCCGCCGTTCCCCCTCGCTGCGCCTCGGGCCCTGGTGTTCCGCTTGGATGTGGTGCAGGGCCCGGGCCACTACCATTTCGCTGTACAGCAGACCGTGGTGGCAGATCTGGCGCATCTGCAGGCGAAAGTGACGGTCCGTGCAGTCCAGCATCGGCGCCACACTGAAACGAAAGGATTGGGGACGATCTGAGGGCATGAGCTCCATGCTGCCAAGCCGCGCTTCCCTGGTGGTGGCCGGTGGGGGTCCCGCCGGCTTCCTGACGGCGATCAGCGCGGCCGAGGCCGGCCTGCGCAACGTGCTTGTTCTGGAGGCCACCGCGGAGCCGTTGCACAAAGTGCGCATCAGCGGCGGCGGCCGCTGCAATGTGACCCACGCCTGCTGGGATCCCCGCCTTCTGGTGGGTCACTATCCCCGGGGCGGCCCTGCCCTGCGCAGCCTGTTTGCCCGCTTCGCCCCTGCGGACACCGTCTCCTGGTTCGCCGCCCATGGCCTGGAGCTGGTGGAAGAGCCCGATGGGCGCCTCTTCCCCCGCTCCCATCGCTCCGCCTCGGTGGTGGCCTGCCTGCGGAGCACGGCGGAGGCCTGCGGGGTGCGCCTGGTTACCGGAGAGGCGCTGCAGGCGGCGGTTCGCGGAGCCGACGGGGGCTTCCAGCTGCGGTTGCGCTCGGGCGAGAGCCTCCTGGCCGATCGCCTGGTGCTGGCCACCGGCAGCCATCCCAGCGGGCACCGGGTGGCGGTTTCCCTGGGGCACAGCCTGGTGCCTCCCCTTCCCTCCCTCTTCACCCTCTCCCTGCGGGACCATCCCCTGGCGGCCCTCGCCGGGGTCTCGATGGATCCCGTGGCGCTGGAGTTGCTGCCCCCTGAAGGCGTCGCCCTACCAACGGATCGCGCCGCTGGGCGCCCCCGCGACCCACGGCGCCAGCGCGGAGCGGTGCTGATCACCCACTGGGGCTTGAGCGGCCCTGCCACCCTCCGGCTCACGGCCTTTGCCGCCCGCGACCTGAAGGCCTGGGGCTACCGCGGCCGGTTGCGGGTCGATTGGACGGGTGGTCTGCGGCCGGCTGAGATCGATGCGCTGCTGGATCGGGCCCGCCGCGAGCAGGCCCGTCGGCAGCTGGCCGCGGCGCGTCCCTGGCCCGGTCTGAGCCGGCGCCTCTGGCTCCATCTGCTGGAGGGCGCCGGCCCCGGGGGCAGCGCCCTGGATCCGGCCCTGCGCTGGGCGGATCTGGATCGCCGCGGCGGGCAGGCGCTGGCGGCAGCCCTGCGGGACAGCCGTTACGCCATCGGCGGTCGCGGACCTTTCGGGGAGGAGTTCGTCACCGCTGGCGGCATCCCCCTCGGGGAGGTGGAGGCTGCGACGCTGGCGAGCCGCCGCTGCCCCGGCCTGCATCTGGTGGGGGAGATCCTCGATGTGGATGGGGTGACCGGCGGGTTCAATTTCCAGCACTGCTGGAGCAGCGGCTGGATCGCCGGCCGGGCGCTGGCGGCGTCGCTCAGCGAATGTTCTCAAACACGGTGAACATCGGCAGGTACATCGCCAGTAGCACCGAACCCACGATGATGCCCACAATCACGATCATCAACGGTTCGAGCATTGAGGTCATCACCTTCACCACGGCCGCCACCTCATCCTCGTAGAAGTCCGCCACCTTGGAGAGCATGGCGTCCATCCCGCCGGTCTCTTCGCCGATCGCCAGCATGCTGACCGCCATGTCTGGGAAGACGTTTTTCATCGCCAGGGCTGCGCTGAGCGGGATGCCCTCGCTCACATCGTTTTTCGAGGCCTCGATGGCGTCGCCGATGATGCTGTTGTTGGTGGTTTCGCGCACGATGTCGAGAGACATCAGGATGGGAACGCCGGCGCGCGAGAGGGAGCTGAGGGTGCGGCAAAACTGGGCGGTGGCGCTTTTTTGAAGCAATTCCCCGAACAGGGGCAGCCGAAGGATGAGCCGATCCACTTGGCGCCTGCCCACGGGGGTGGCGTAATAGCGGCTGAACAGGAAGATGCCCACCATCACCAGGCCTACCAAAATCAGGGAGAAGCTGGAGCGCAATAGCTTGCTGAGGTTGAGCATCATCTGGGTGAAAAGTGGCAGCTCCGTTCCTAATTGGTCGAAAATACTGGCGAAGACGGGTATCAAAAAAATTGTCATCCCCAGGAATACGCCTATGGCGATCACCAGCACTGTGACAGGATAACCAAGGGCGCCGCGGATTTGGTTTTGCAGCTTGGCATTGTCTTCTAGTAATTTCGCCAGATGTCGCAGCGTTTCATCCAGCACACCGCCAGCCTCGCCAGCCTCCACCATGGCGATGGAGAGATTGTCGAAGGCCTGGGGCCAGCGCCGCATGGAATTGCCCAAACTATCCCCTTGATTGACGTCTTGGGCCATGCCCCGCAGGGCGAGCCGCAGTTTTTTGGAGCGCTCCTGGGTTCGCATCAGATTCAGGCTGCGCAGGATGGGAACCCCGGCATCGATCAGAGCCGAGAGTTTGTTCGCGAACAGCGCCTTGTCGCGGACGGTGATGCCCGGTTCCAGGTTGAGCCATTGCAAGACACCCACCGGCTCGCTGCTGCTGGCTGCCGCCTGGGGGGCTACCGCATCCTGGCGGCGCACCAAGGTGTTGCCGAGGATGCCGCGCTGCCGCAGCATGCGCCTGGCCGTGGCAGGGTTGGGGGCCTCCAGGGTGATTTCCCGTTTGCGGCCTGACCGGGTTGTGTAGGTGACGACGAAGGCGGTCATTGGGGCTGGGCGGAGAGGAAATCGAGGCTTGGCTTGCGGAGGTGGGGTTAGAGCACGGCGAGCAGCCGCTGCAGCTCGTCGGGTCGGACGGTCTTCATTTTCGCCTCCTCCAGGGTGATTTTATTGCTCGTGACTAGATTGGCCAGGGATCGTTCCAGCGTTTGCATCCCCACCTGTGCTCCGGTCTGAATTTGGGAGTAGAGCTGGGCGGTCTTTCCCTCGCGGATCAGGTTGGCAATCGCCGGCGTGTTCACCATGATCTCCTGGGCCATCACCCGGCCCAGGGGCCCCGATCGGGTGGTGGCGCTCTGGCAGAGGGTCTGGGAGAAGACCGCCAACAGGCTGGTGCTCAGCTGCACCCGAATCTGGGTCTGCTGGGTGCTGGGGAAGACATCCACCATGCGGTCGACGGTCTGGGAGGCGGAGCTGGTGTGCAGGGTGCCGAACACCAGGTGGCCCGTCTCGGCGGCGGTGATCGCCAGTTGGATGGTTTCCAGATCGCGCAGCTCCCCCACGAGAATCACGTCCGGGTCTTCCCGAAGGGCGGCGCGCAGGGCGTTGGCGAAGCTGCGGGTGTCTTCGCTCACTTCGCGTTGATGAATGACCGATTTGTTGTTTTTGTAGGTGAATTCAATCGGGTCTTCGATGGTTAGGATATGTTCGGAGCGGGTGCGATTGATATGTTCAAGTAGGGATGCGATCGTGGTGGTTTTGCCTGATCCTGTCGGGCCTGTCACCAGGACAAGGCCCTTTGGCTTGCGGCTCATCTCCTCTACTACGGCAGGCATGCCAAGCCTTTTTAGGCTGGGGATCTCATTGCCCAGCGCCCGAAGGCAGGCCGCGTAGGAGCCGCGTTGACGATAGACATTCACCCGGAAACGGGCCACATCTTTCAGGCCATAGGAGCAGTCGAGTTCCCAGTTCTGCTCCAGTAACTTGCGCTGGGAATTGTTGAGCAGGGAGAATATTAAGCGGTTGCATTCTTCTTCGTTGAGCTCCCCTTCTAGTAGCACGGGCCGCAGCTTACCATTAAAGCGGCCGTAGGGAGGTTGATCGGCAGCAAGGTGCAGATCGCTCCCGCCATTTTTGACGAGATCAATCATTAAATCTTCGATTAACAGCTGTTGCTCCATGGCGGACAAGCGACTAACGGCAGACCTTCAAACAGTAGGGACATTCCAGCCACTCGTCCTGCAGACCGGCGCCGCAGCCCTGGCAGGTGAGGGTGCTCAGGGCCCGGGCTCGCCGCTCCGATTCGAGGCCGGTGTCGGTGAGCAGCATCCGCTCCACCTCCTCCAGGGTGGTCATCCCCTGGCGCACCAGGTCAAGACCGTATCCCAGCAGGGTCTTCATGCCGCTCTCCAGGGCCAGCCGGCGGAGTTCCTCCGTGTTGGCCCGCTTGGCGACGGCGGAGGAGAGGGTCTCGTTCATGCGCAGCATCTCGAAGACCCCCACCCGACCGGCGTAGCCCCGACCCTGGCAGTGGGGACAGCACCCCGGGGTGCCGGCGGGGACGGTGGTGGCCTTGAAGAAGGTGATCTCGCTCTCGTCGCTGCCCATCAGCCCGAAGCGGG
Organism: Cyanobium sp.; assembly: GCA_044376165.1. Taxonomy (GTDB): domain Bacteria; phylum Cyanobacteriota; class Cyanobacteriia; order PCC-6307; family Cyanobiaceae; genus Cyanobium. The sequence goes on along the minus strand of JBIPMZ010000016.1, from coordinate 1,446 downwards.
CCAGCTCTTCGGAGTCGGGGTGAAAGGGGGTGCGACAGTTCGCGCAGAGCTGCCGCACCAAGCGCTGGGAAATGACGCCGAGCAGCGAGGCGCTCACCAGGAACGGCTCGATCCCCATCTCATCGAGGCGGGCGAAGGCGCTGGCCGCATCGTTGCAGTGCAGGGTGGTGAGCACCAGGTGGCCGGTGAGGGCCGCTTCGATCGCCGTGCGAGCCGTCTCCAGGTCGCGCGTCTCACCCACCAGCAGCACATCGGGATCCTGCCGCATGAACGCCCGCAGGGCGGCGGCGAAATCGAGCCCCTTCTCGCGGTTGACCTGGGTTTGGGTGATGCCCTTGAGGGTGTATTCGATCGGATCCTCGACCGTTGAAATGTTGATGCTCGGGTCGTTGCGCTCCGAAAGCAGGGCGTAGAGGGTCGTCGACTTGCCGGAGCCGGTGGGGCCGGTGACCAAAATCATGCCGAAGGGCTTGGCCCCCAGCTCCCGCAGCATGGTCCGCGAGGCGGGGTCGGTGATCAAGGTGTCGAGGCCGAGCTTGGTGGCGCTGCTGTCCAGCAGTCGCAGCACCACCTTTTCGCCATGCCGGCAGGGCAGGGTGCTGACCCGAAAGTCTGTGGTGCGGCCGCGGAAGTTGCGGCGAATCCGGCCATCCTGGGGCAAGCGCCGCTCGGCGATATCCAGGTCGGCCATGATTTTGAAGCGGGAGGTGATGGCCGGAGTCAGCGTCTTGGGGAGCTTTTCAACGTTCCGCAGCACCCCATCCTGCCGAAAGCGAATCAGCAGTCCATCCTCCTGGGGTTCGACATGGATGTCGCTGGCGTAGTGGCTGAGGGCTTCGATCAGGATGCGATCCACCAGGCTCATCACCGGCGAGAGGTTCCCCCCCTGGCTGCTGGCCTCCAAATCCTCGGCGTCCACCTCGGGATTTGCCAGAGCCACCCCGACCTGCCCCAGCTCAAGATCGCCGAACAGGGAGGGCCGCTCGTTGCTGGCGGCCGTCCCATGGGTCGCGGTGTCGGGGTTCATCTCAGGGGTTCTCTCGAGATCACCTGGGCGGGCCGGGAGTCGGAGGCGATGGCACCGGCAAACCGTTCTAGCGTGAGGTGCGGGCTTCCGCTCCTTGTGAGAGGGACGCTCACCCCTTCAACATGACCTGGATTGATCCGTGCCCCTGGCAGCATGAGCGGCGACAGCAGCCCGGTCCCCGAGTCCCCCTCCCATTCGCCGGAGGCGGAGGCCCCCCCTCCTGAGGCAGCGACCAGCCCCACGGCCGGCGGGCCCTCCAGCGCCGAGCCCGAACCCAATCCAGACCCCGACCCGGATTCCGGCTCCGGCGAGGGGCGCCTGCGGCAGCTGGAGAGGGAGTTTGCGACCCTGCAGGCCGAGCACGAGAGCCTGCGCGGTCAGTACATGCGTATCGCCGCAGATTTCGACAACTACCGCAA
>JBIPMZ010000201.1:0-4731 GCA_044376165.1 Cyanobium sp. | reverse complement strand
GCGGCAGCCGCTGGGTCGGCCAGCCGGTGGGGCGCCATGGGCGCTTCGCCTGCTTCAGCTTCTATCCCACCAAGAATCTGGCCGCCTGCGGCGACGGCGGCGCCGTGGTGGCCCGGCGACCGGAGGATGCAGCCCGGCTGCGAGAGCTGCGCTTCTACGGCTGGGACGAGCAGCGCCAGGCCGTGGCGTTCGGGGTCAACAGCCGGCTGGATGAGCTGCAGGCCTGGCTGCTGCTGGCCAAGCTCCCGGATCTGGAGCGACGCATTACCCAGCGACGTGAGGTGGCGGGCTGGTATTTCCAGGAGCTGGCAGACCTGCCGGACCTGCGGCTCCCCAGTGATGGCGATGGGTGGGGCCACAGCTATCACCTTTACGTGGTGCAGCTGCCGGCGGAGCTGCGACAGCGGGCCCTGGCGGCCTGCCGCGCCGCGGGCATCCCGGCGGGGGTTCATTATCCCCTGGCCTGCCACCAGCACGCTTACGCGATCCAGCGCTTCGGCCGCACCAACCTGCCCCGTACCGAAGCGCTGCTGCCCACGATCCTGAGCCTGCCGCTGCACCCCTACCTTCCCCGCCGGCAGGTGCGGCATGTGGCCCGGGTGGTGCGCGCGGCCCTGGGAGGGGGCCGCTGATGGATCCGGCGGAATACCGCACCCTGGCGGCGGTGGAGCAGGAGCACTGGTGGTTCTGCAGCCTGCACCGGCGGGTGTTGGCCCTGCTGCGCCAGGAGGCAAGGCACCAGGGGCGATCGCTGCGCATCTTCGACGCGGGCTGCGGTGCCGGCGGCCTGCTGCTGCGGCTGCAGGGGCAGCCCTGGCTGGCCGCCGCCGAGGGCTGTGACCGGAGCCCCCTGGCCCTGGAGCTGGCCCGGGCGCATGGGCTGGCGGTGCAGATTCACTCGGTGAACGAGCTGGCGGACTGGCCCCGCTGCTACGACGTTGTGCTGAGCATGGACGTGCTCTACCACCGCGAGGTGAATCCCCCCCGGGCTTTGGCGGGGATGGCCGGCCTGCTGAAACCCGGTGGGCTGCTGCTGCTGAACGTGGCGGCCCTGCCCTGCCTGGAGCGCCGCCATGACCGCCGCACCATGGGGGCCCGACGCTTTCGCCCCGCGGAGCTGCGCCGGCTCGCGGACGCCGCCGCCCTGGAGGTGCTCGATCTGCGCTACTGGAACTCCTGGCTGGCGCCGCTGCTGTGGCTCCAGGCGCGGCTGGAGCGCTGGTTCCCCCCAAACCCGCCCCTCGCCGGCCCGGAGGGCTCCGACCTGCGACCGCTACCGCGCTGGCTGAACCGGTCGTTGGAGATGTTGTTGGCCGCCGAGGCCCGCCTGGACCGCAGCCTCCCCATGCCCTTCGGCAGCTCCCTGTTCCTGGTGGCCCGCCGCCGCTGAGCCGCGTTCGGCTTCTCTCCCCTCTGCCCTCGCCCTCCCCATGCCGTCTGTCGATCCCGAGCTCAGCCTGGTGATCCCCCTGTACCGCAGCGCCGGCAGCGTGGCGGCCCTGGTGCAACGGCTCGCGGCCCTGGAGCCCGGGGTGCCCTGGGAGGTGGTGTTCGTGGATGACGGCAGTCCCGACGCCACGGCCCTGCGCCTGCGGGCTGCCCTGGAGCGACAGCCCCTCCCCGCCCTCTTGATCCGCCACAGCCGCAATTTCGGTGAGCACCAGGCGGTGCTCACCGGCTACCGCCAGTCCCGGGGCCGCTTCGTGGTGAACCTTGACGACGATCTTCAGAACCCACCGGAAGAGGCCCTGCGGCTCTGGCGACACGCCCGCAGCTCGGGCCTGGATGTGGTGTACGGGGATTACCGCCAGAAGCGCCATGCGGGATGGCGCAACCTGGGCAGCTCCTTCGCGAACCGCACGGCCCACTGGCTGCTGGATCTGCCGGAGCGTTTCTACCTCTCCAGTTTTCGCTGCGTGGCCGGAGTGATCGCCCGCCAGGCGGCCGTCTACACCGGGCCCTACCCCTACATCGATGGCCTTCTCTCCCAGCTCACCCAGGCCATCGGCAGCCTGGAGGTGCATCACGACAGCCGCGCCGTTGGAGAGAGCAACTACAATCTGCGGCGTTTGATTCGCCTCTGGCTCACGATCTTCACCAGCTTCTCGCTGATGCCCCTGCGGCTGGCCACGCTGCTGGGGGCCGCTCTGGCCCTGTTGGGCCTGGGGGTGCTGACCTGGGTGCTGTTGGAGTCCCTGCTCCACGGCACCGTGGTGCCGGGCTGGCTGTCGGTGATCTCGGCCATCACCCTGTTCGGGGGGCTCCAGAGCCTGCTGATCGGTGTGCTGGGCGAATACCTCGGCCGCATCTTCCTGACGGTCAGCAGCAAACCCCAGTCGTTCATCCGCAGCATCGAGCGGTTTGGGGCTGGGGAGCGCGCTGGCGCTCTGGATCGAGCCGGGGGCCGCCTCGACAGGGAGACCCTGTGATCGCCCGCCTGCGGCGGCTGAGCGGCGGCAGCCTCCCCCGTTTCCTGCTGGTGGGGGCTCTCGGGGAACTCCTCTACCTGGCCCTCTATGCCCTCGGCTGGCATCTCACCCGCCAGGCGACCCTGGCCATCGCCCTCGCGGGAGGGGTCTGCCTGCTGGTCAATGCGGTGCTGCATGCCAGGGTCAGTTTCCGGGTGCCCTTCCGCCGCGGCCTGCTGGCTCGCTATGCGGCGGTCCAGGGGGTCTGCCTGGCCCTGAGCCTGCTGCTGGGGGCCCTGCTGCAGGCTGGAGGTCTCGGGGCGGCAGCGGTGGGACTGGTCAGCCTTGTGGTCTGGTCGGGGTGCTCGTTCCTGCTCACCCGGGCGGCGTTCCGCTCGGCACAGTGACGGGGTTGGCCTCCAGGCACACCAGCAGGCGGTCTCCCCATGGCACGATCGAACCCGCTTCGGGGTAGGCCGTGCAGCTGGGCAGGGCGGCCCGGGCGGCCGGTTGCGCGTCGTCCCCACGCTGGTGCGTGCTGGCCAGGGGCTCCACCTCAGCTCCGAGCAGGTTGGCGAACAGTCCCCGGATCGCCCAGCTCTCCCCCAGAGCCGACTGTCCCACGCTGCTCCAATGCGGGAAGATCTCGGTGCGTGCGGTGGTGCCCAGCACCGCGAAGCGCTGGGCCGGCAAGCCCGTTTCGCGGGCGATGGTATGCACATCGGCCAGGATCTGCTGGGCCAGGGCCAGATCCCGTTGGGCCAGCAAGCTCTGCCGATCCCACACCTTGGAGAAAGCTGCCCCCTGGGGCAGCAGCACCGCCACCATGAGCAGGGCCACCACCGCCTGACTCAGGCGCCGTGCCGGGCCTACCGACCGCTGGAGCACCGCCAGCACCGTCACGAGAAAGGCTCCGATGCCGTAGTTGCCCAGGGCGAAGGCCCGGGAGGGAAAGCCAGACCTCAACAGGAAGAACAGGCCCAAGGGCAGCAGGGTGAGGGAACCCGCCGCCAGCCAGAGCAGGCCCAGTCGGTGCACCCGCTCGCGACCCCGCAGCCGCCGCAGCAGCCACAGCGTCGCCACGACGAGCAGCGCCAGAAAGCAGAGGCTCAACACCAGCTGGGGGGTGGGGGAGACCGGCGGCACGTCGGTGTTGTACACCTCCCGGAACACCGAGCCCTGACGCAGCTTGCGCAGCAGCTTGGCCAGCGTCACGAAGCCGGTGCGCTCATTCGCCACCTGGCCGGCCATCGCCACCAGCGCCCACACGTAGTAGGCGATGCCCCCCGCCAGCACACCGCCGACCACCCGCAGCCCAGCCCGGGCCGGGAAGGGGCAAATCCCGAAGGCCAGGGCCAGAGCCTGCAGCCCCAGCATCCCGACCCCCAAGAAGCCCGTGGGCTGATAGATCGCCATCGCCAGGCAGAACAGCGCCGTTCCGCCCCACCACGCCAGCGGGCGAAAGCGACCACCCCAATAGCCCATCAGCACCGCGCCCCAGAGCGAGAGGGCCGCCGGCAGCACGTAGAGCCCGATGCAGAAACTGAAGTTGAACAGGTCGAGAAGGTAGGTGTGGGTGGCCGTGATCAGCGCCAGCAGACACACCCATGGGGGCGTCAGAACCGGCAGCGCCAGGGCGGCGGCCAGGGCGCAGGCGTAGAGGCTGAAGCCCGCCAGCAGCCAGCCCAGGAAGGGGGAGAAGCTCCCCTGGAACAGCCAGCCGTAGACCAGATCCCAGCCGGGGCGGCTCAGGCTGCCTTGATGGATCGGGTCCAACACCAGGTCCCAGTCGTCCACATTCAGGGTGGGGGAGCTGACCTCCTGCCAGTGGGTGGCCAGAAAGATCCCCAGGAACAGCAGCACCCAGGGGAGGTGGTTTCGGAGCTGCTGGGGGAGCAACGCCTCCAGCCGGCCTGGAGCGCGGAGGGCGGTGCTGCCCATGGGGGTCATGGAGGAGAGGCGTCCGTTTGCCAGTATCGCCACCTCTGCCCTGATGTGCCGCCAGGGGGCAGCAAGCAAGGTCTCTAGGCTCAAGACGATCATCCTTTCGCTTCGGTGGGTCCAGCCCTGCCGCCCAGGTGTCTTGAGCTTCCTCGCCGGCCTGAACGACGCCCAGCGCAAGGCGGTGGAGCACTGCACCGGGCCGTTGCTTGTGGTGGCCGGCGCCGGCAGCGGCAAGACCCGTGCCCTCACCCACCGCATCGCCCACCTGGTGGGTCAGCACGGGGTTGACCCCGACCAGGTGCTGGCGGTCACGTTCACCAACAAGGCCGCCCGGGAGATGAAGGAGCGGCTGGAGCTGCTGCTCGCCCAGCGCCTGAGC
>JBIPMZ010000390.1:0-4737 GCA_044376165.1 Cyanobium sp. | reverse complement strand
ATGCGCTGCCCACCGCAGTGCGCGATTTCCGCCTCGCCCACCCGGGCGTCACGCTGCACCTGCAGCAAGGCTCGCCCACGCAGATCGCGCAGCAGGTGCTCGATGGCCAGGCCGACATCGGCATCGCCACCGAGACCCTGGCCGAGGTGCCCGGCCTCGTGACCCTGCCCTGCTACCGCTGGACCCACGTGGTCGTCGTGCCTGCCGGCCACGCGCTGGCCCAGGAGGCAGCGGCGGGCCGGACGCTGACGCTCCCGCGCCTGGGGCAGTTTCCGCTCGTCACCTACGAGCCCGGGTACGCCGGCCGGCGAAAGATCGACGCCGCCTTCGCCCGCGAGGGTCTGGCTCCGGAGATCGCACTCGCCGCGATGGACACCGACGTCATCAAGACCTACGTCGAGCTCGGCATTGGCGTGGGCATCATCGCCTCGGTCGGCTACGACGAGCAGCGCGACGGCGGCCTCGTCGCCCTGGACGCGCGCCACCTGTTTGCCGTCAACACCACGCGCGTGGCGGTCAAGCGCAACGCCTGGCTGCGCGGCTACGCATTCGACTTCATCCACACCTTCGCCCCGACGCTGACGCGCGATGTCGTCGAGCGCGCACTGTCCGCGGATTCTGGGCAGGACTGGGGGCTCTGAAGTCCCGGCGTGGGGGGCCCCAGGCCAGAACGGGCTGGCGCCGCGCCCCGAGGAGCTGGCGGCCGGCCTGCGCTACCGGGGGCGTGACACACAGCGCATGTGCTGACTCGCTTTCCTTCGTTGTCGCTGACGGGGCCGCTGCCTACCATGGCCGCATGGACGATCTGCTCCGCCTCGCTGCCCTGCTGGCCCTGCCCCTGCTGGCCTGGGCGCTGGGCCGGTTGTGTGCGGGCCGTGGAGCGCGCCCACCCCACGCCATCGAAGATGACTGCTTCGACGGCATCCCATCGACACGAACGGAGCCTTCGACATCATGCAAACCCGCCGCCGCTGGATCACCCGCCAATTCGCCACCGCCGCCGCGCTGAGCGCCGGCGCGCTGCCCGCCACGCGCGCCCAGTCGCGCATCGAGCTGCTGAACGTCAGCTACGACCCCACGCGCGAGTTCTACGCCGAGCTCAACCGCGTCTTCGCCGCCCACTGGAAGGCCCGCACCGGCCAGGAGGTCGTCATCAAGACCTCGCACGGCGGCTCAGGGCGGCAGGCACGCTCGATCATCGACGGCCTCGAAGCCGACGTCGCCACGCTCGCCCTGGCGGGCGACATCGATGCCCTGCACACGAACGGCAACTGGATCCCGAGGGACTGGCAGCGACGCCTGCCACTGAACAGCTCCCCTTACACCTCCACCATCGTGCTCGTGGTGCGAGCCGGCAATCCCAAGGGCATCCGCGACTGGGACGACCTCGTGCGCCCGGACGTCAAGGTGATCACCCCCAACCCCAAGACGTCTGGCGGCGCACGCTGGAACTACCTGGCCGCGTGGGAATATGCGCGGCGCAAGTGGGGCAGCGAATCCAGGGCACGCGAGTTCGTCGCCAGGCTCTACGCCAACGTACCGGTGCTCGACACCGGCGCCCGCGGCTCGAGCGTCACCTTCGCGCAGCGTAACCAGGGCGACGTGTTCATCTCATGGGAAAACGAGGCCCATCTGCTGGAGAAGGAGTTCGGTTCGCGCGTGGACTTCGTCTACCCCTCGCTGAGCATCCTGGCCGAGCCCCCCGTGACCATCGTCGACCGCAACGTGGACCGTCGCGGCACTCGCGCCGTGGCCCAGGCCTACCTGGAGTTCCTCTACACCGAAGAGGGGCAGGACCTCGCAGGCAAGCACTTCTACCGCCCGACCTCGCCCAAGGCGCAGGCCCGGTACGCGAAGCAATTCCCCAAGCTCGACCTCTTCACGATCGAGCAGGCCTTTGGCGGCTGGGCTCAGGCCACCCGCCAGCACTTCGCCGAAGGGGGCCTGTTCGACCAAATCTACACGTCGAAGTAAGCCACTGGATCGGGAAGCGCACCGGGTTTCGTCCGCGTGCCGACCGGGGCACTGGCAAAGCGCAGGCCCGGGTGGGCCGCGGCAAGTTCGGCGCCCACCCGCGCGAACACGGCCGCACAGGCATCGCACAGCCGGCACCAGGCGGCGTACAGGCCGTAGACGTCGACGCCGCCGTGCGGGGTCAAGACGCCGCAGCCCTGGCCGCCTCGCGCAGGAACACGCGCGCCCGCCGCGGGGTCACGAGCAGCCGCTCCCCTTCCCTGAATCCGAGCTGCCGGAAGCGCTCCGCCGGCATGCGCGCCTCGATGAGCGGCTCGCTCCCGCCGTCTTGTGTCGGTTCCTCGGGCCAGAGCTCCAGCCGCGCCACGGGGCCGATCACGATGGCGCGCTGCAGCTCGACGACGATGCCCGATGCGCCAGGCGACCAGCGCTCGACCTCCAGCTCGTGGGGCCGCACATAGGCACAGGCCTGGGCGTCGATGGCGTGGGCGTACTCGGGCGCGTCGACGGCGGTGCCGTGCAGGAGCAGCCGACCCTCGTGCGCTCGGCCGTGGAACAGGTTCACATCGCCGAGGAAGCCGTAGGCGAAGGCACTGGCCGGGTGCTCCCAGACGTCCTGCGGGGTGCCCACCTGCTCGACCACGCCCCGGTTCATCAGCACCACGCGATCGGCCACCTCCAGCGCCTCCTCCTGGTCGTGCGTGACGAACACGCTCGTGACGTGCAACTCGTCGTGCAGGCGGCGCAGCCAGCGGCGCAGTTCCTTGCGCACCTTGGCGTCGAGCGCGCCGAAGGGCTCGTCCAGCAGCAGCACCCGGGGCTCGACCGCGAGCGCGCGCGCCAGGGCGATGCGCTGCCGCTGCCCGCCGGACAACTGCGCAGGGTGGCGGCGCGCCAGCCCCTCGAGCTGCACGAGCTCGAGCAGTTGCCGCACCTTGGCGCGGATCTGTGCCTCCGGGGGACGCTCGGCTCGCGACTTCACGCGCAACCCGAAGGCCACGTTCTCGAACACCGTCATGTGGCGGAACAGCGCGTAGTGCTGGAACACGAAGCCGACCTTGCGTTCGCGCACGTGCAGGTCGGTGGCGTCCTCGCCGCCGAAGAGCACGCTGCCGCTGTCAGGCGTCTCGAGCCCGGCGACGATGCGCAGCAGCGTGGTCTTGCCGCAGCCCGAGGGGCCGAGCAGCGCGAGCAGCTCACCCTGCGCCACGTCGAGGTCGACGTCGCGCAGCGCCTGGAAACTGCCGAAGTGCTTGTTGACGCCGCGGATCTCGATGCTCATGGAAGGGACTCCGGGAAGGTACTCAGGTCACGACGGCCGGCACGGGGCGCTCGGGCGGCGGCTCGGCCCGTTCCCGCAGCTCCCGCTCCATGCGCCACTCGGCCACCGACTTGATGACCAGCGTCACCAGGGCGAGCAGCGCCAGCAGCGAGGCTACCGCGAAGGCCGCCACCGACTGGTACTCGTTGTAAAGCACCTCGACGTGCAGCGGCAGGGTGTTGGTCTGCCCGCGGATGTGGCCGGAGACCACGCTCACAGCGCCGAACTCGCCCATCGCGCGCGCATTGCACAGGATCACGCCGTAGATCAGGCCCCACTTGACGTTGGGCAGGGTCACGTGCCAGAAGGTCTGCCATCCGCTGGCGCCCAGCACGATAGCGGCCTGCTCCTCCTCGTTGCCCTGGGCCTGCATCAGCGGGATCAGCTCGCGCGCGACGAAGGGGAAGGTGACGAAGAGGGTGGCCAGCACGATGCCCGGCACGGCGAAGATGACCTTGATGTCGTGCGCGGCCAGCCACGGGCCGAGCCAGCCCTGGGCGCCGAACACGAGCACGTAGACCAGGCCGGCGACCACAGGCGAGACCGAAAACGGCAGGTCGATCAGCGTCGTCAGGAAGGCCTTGCCGCGGAACTCGTACTTGGCGATGGCCCAGGCCGCCGTGACGCCGAACAGCAGGTTCAGGGGCACGGCCACGCAGGCCGTCAGCAGCGTCAGGCGGATCGCGGACCAGGCCTCGGGCTCGGACAAGGCGGCCAGGTAGGCGCCCCAGCCCTTGCGCAGGGCCTCGGCGAAAACCGCCGCCAGCGGCAGCACCAGGAAGAGCGCCATGAACGCCAGCGCCAGCGCGGTGAGCGTCCACCGCACCCAGGCAGCCTCGGTGGTGCTTCTCATGGCGGACCTCCGGCCGCGCGCCGGCGCTGCCAGGCCTGCAGACCGTTGATGACGAGCAGCAGCACGAAGGAGATCAGCAGCATCACCGTGGCCACGGCGGTCGCCCCCGCGTAGTCGTACTGCTCGAGCTTGCCGATGATGATGAGCGGGGTGATCTCCGAGATCATGGGCATGTTGCCGGCGATGAAGATGACCGAGCCGTACTCGCCGACCGCGCGCGCGAAGGCGAGCGCGAAGCCGGTCAGCAGCGCAGGCGCGATGCCGGGCAGGATCACCCGGACAAAGGTCTGCCAGCGGCTCGCGCCCAGGCAGCTCGCGGCTTCCTCGAGCTCACGCTCGGCGCCCTCCAGCACGGGCTGGACGGTGCGCACCACGAAGGGCAGACCGATGAAGATCAGCGCGATGACCACGCCGTTCGGGTTGAACGCAAGCTGGATGCCGTGCGGCTCGAATAGCTGACCGACCCAGCCATTGCCGGCCAGCAGCGCGGTGAGCGAGATGCCGGCCACGGCCGTCGGCAGCGCGAAGGGCAGGTCCACGAGCGCGTCGACGATCTTGCGCCCCGGAAAGCTGTAGCGCACCAGCACCC
>JBIPMZ010000200.1:0-4764 GCA_044376165.1 Cyanobium sp. | reverse complement strand
GCCAGGTGGCATCTGTTGTGTTGAGCAGTGGCACGGTGTCACCCGAGGATCCCAGAATGGTGAAACGTCCTGGTTGGCCGGTGGAAACAGTTTGAGCAATGAACGCCGCTTTGATATTGAGAGAAGCATCGCCACTAGACAAATAAAAAATGATTAAAGTCCTTTCCTTTTTGTCCAAGGTTCATCAGATCAAGAGAGAGTCCACTCACGGCATCTACCTTTAGTGCATTGGATCTATTTCCTCCATCTACAAGGGTGAAGTTAGCGCCTGCCAGTGCAATGACATCATTGCCAGCTCTGCCCAAGCCAACATCAAGCAGGCGAACATTGTACCATTGCTGACGAACATATTCAGGCGATTGGATTCTAGCCTTGATCTGGGTCACATCGGGCACTTCGCAATTTCTCGAGGTGGCCATAAGTGCTCGACTTGCTGAACTCCCAGTGCAATTTCTATCACCCTTTGCCGGATTCCATCAGCAACTGGGTTATGGCCTCACGCATACACAAAAACCGCGTTAGAGCCAAATCGACTAAACAGACCAGGATTTTTTGGATTAAAAGCTAAAAATGGAGCCAAGCGGACTCGAACCGCTGACCCCCTGCATGCCATGCAGGTGCTCTACCAGCTGAGCTATGGCCCCGTGGAGTGCGGGAACACCGAAGGGCTGGTGACCTCGGCTGGCCCGTGGGCCTTGTTCTGCACAGGTTGAGCTTACACCGCCGCCGGACCCTGCCGGCCCCAGGGGCGAGCGAACCTGTGCGACCTCAAACCTGCCGCCAAACCGCCACCAGCTTCCCCTGCACACTCACCTGGTCGGCCGGGAGGAGCAGGGGGGGGTAGGAGGGGTTGGCGGCTTCCAGCTTCACCTGGTCGCCCTGGCGGTGGAAGTGCTTGAGGGTGGTGCCACTGCCGGGCACCAGGGCGCTGACGATGGTGCCATCCCGCAGGCGCGTGGGATCGCGCACGGGCTCCATCAGCACTAGGTCGCCTTCGGCGATGTGGGCCTCCACCATCGAATCCCCATGCACGGTGAGGGCGAACAGGCCGCGTTTCTCCAGTACGGGTGCCAGGTCGAGCCGTTCTGCCACGTCGTTGAAGGTTTCGATCAAGCCACCGGCGGCCACCGCCCCCAGCACCGGAATGCCAGCGGCGCCAGCGTTGCCGGCCAGCAGCTGCAGGGTGCGGGCATGCCCCCCCTGCCAGGTGATCCAGCCCTTCTTCTGCAGATGGCGCAAGCGGCTTTGGATGGGCGCGGGGGAACGCAGACCCATCGCCTCCACCATTTCCCGAATCGAAGGGCTGTGGCGGTGGCTGGCGATGTAGGCGGCGAGCCAGTCGTACAGCTCCTGCTGGGCGGGGGTGAGTTCGCAAGGCATCAGGGGAGCAGGCGGGGATGGAATCTTGATACAGATGTACCGCCCCTGGGTGCCTTTTGTCTAGTCAGAGCGCCCCCAGAACGGTGGCAAGAAGGGCCTGCTGAACATGCAGGCGGTTCTCCGCCTGATCGAACACGCGGCTGGCGCTGCCCTCGATCACCCCCGGGCTGATCTCCTCACCCCGATGCGCGGGCAGGCAGTGGAGCACAATCGCGCGGCTGTCCGCCTCCGATAGCAGGGTTTCGTCCAGGCACCAGCCGCGGAAGGCCTCCTCGCGCCGGCCCTGCTCCGCCTCCTGGCCCATCGACGCCCAAACATCGGTGTACAGAGCATGGGCCCCCCGCACGGTGGCCAGGGGATCGTGTCCCACCTCGATCGTGCAGCGGCCCGCCGCCAGGGTGCGCGCCTGCTCCAGCACCGCTGTCGCCGGGGCGAAGCCCACCGGAGTTCCGATCCGCACGTTCACCCCCAGCAGGGCGCCGCAGAGCATCAGGGAGTGGGCCACGTTGTTGCCATCCCCCACGTAAGCGAGGGTGAGGCCCGGGATCTCGCCGAAGGCTTCCCGCAGGGTGAGGTAATCGGCCAGGGCCTGGCAGGGGTGCTCCCGATCCGTGAGGGCGTTGAGCACCGGGATCGTTGCCCAGTGGGCGTAGTCCACCAGCTCGCTCTGGGCAAAGGTGCGCACCGCCAGGGCGTCCACGTAACGGCTCAACACCCGGGCGGTGTCGGCCAGAGGTTCGCCCCGGCCCAGCTGGGTGACGGTGGGATCCAGGTCGATCGTCTGGCCACCGGCGCGGGCCATCGCCACCGTGAAGCTCACCCGGGTGCGGGTGGAGGCCTTGGTGAAGATCAGCCCAAGGGTGCGGCCCTTCAAATTGGCGGTTTGGCGTCCCGCCTTCAAGTCGGCCGCCAGGTTGAGCAACGCGGCGGTTTGCGCCCCGCTCAGATCCGCTGAAGACAAATAATCTCGTCCGCTCAGCCCCGCCAGGGCAGCAGGGTCGCAGCCGGCAGCCATCGGTTCAGCCCAAACATCCCTTATGCGGGATCGAGGGGGGTGGCGTCAAGGGTGGGGCCGCTCAGACCGCCACCGCCTCCGGTGGCATCACGCTGGTGGCGAGCAGATTCTTGAGCTCCTCTCCCTCGATCACCTCCTTTTCCAGGATCTCCCGCGAGATCGATTCGAGCAGTTCACGGTTGTGCTGCAGGATCGAGACGGCGCGGTCGTGGGCCCGGTCCACCAGGGAGCGCACCTCCCGGTCGATCGCCTGGGCGGTGGCATCGCTCACCACCCGGCGGGGGTTGGTGGGGCCCCCGAGGAAGCGGCTGCCCCCCTGTTTGTCGTAGGCCAGCGGGCCGAGGGTGTCGCTCATGCCGTAGGTGCCCACCATCTGCTCGGCGATGTCGGTGGCGCGCTGCAGGTCGTTGGCGGCGCCGGTGGTGACCTCTCCGAAGACGATTTCTTCGGCGCTGCGGCCCCCCAGCAGGGTGGCGATCTGCCCTTCGAGATCCTCCTTGGAATTGAGGAAGCGTTCCTCGGTGGGCAGCTGCAGCGTGTAGCCCAGGGCGCTCATGCCCCGCGGCACGATCGAGATCTTGGCCACCTTGCTGCCGCCTGGCATCAGGTGGCCGACGATGGCGTGGCCCACCTCGTGATAAGCCACCACCTTCTTCTCATCGGGCTGGAGCACGCGGCTCTTCTTCTCCAGGCCGGCCACCACCCGCTCGATCGCCTCATTCAAATCCCCCTGCTCCACGGCGGTGCGGTTGACCCGGGCGGCCAGCAGGGCGGCCTCGTTCACCAGGTTGGCCAGGTCGGCGCCGGCAAAGCCCGCGGTGGCCTGGGCGATGCGATCCATATCCACGCCGGCGGCCAGCTTCACCTTCTTGGCGTAGATGTCGAGGATCATGCGGCGGCCGGAGAGGTCCGGGCGATCCACCAGCACCTGGCGGTCGAAGCGGCCGGGGCGGAGCAGGGCGGCATCGAGGGTTTCCGGTTGGTTGGTGGCGGCCAGCACGATCACCGGTTTGTCCTTGGCGGCAAAGCCATCCATTTCCGTGAGCAGCTGGTTGAGGGTCTGCTCCCGCTCATCGTTGCCGCCCACCACCCCCATCGAACCGGAGCGGCTTTTGCCGATGGCGTCGAGTTCGTCGATGAAGATGATGCAGGGGGCTTTCTTTTTGGCCTCCTCAAACAGATCGCGTACCCGGGCGGCACCGGCACCCACAAACAACTCCACAAATTCCGAGCCGCTGATGATGAAGAAGGGCACACCCGCCTCGCCGGCAACGGCCTTGGAGAGGAGGGTCTTGCCGGTGCCCGGCGGGCCCACCAGCAACACCCCCTTGGGGATGCGGGCGCCGATGGCGGCGTACCGCTCGGGGGTCTTGAGGAAATCGACGATTTCCGTGAGCTCGGTCTTGGCCTCGTCCACCCCGGCCACATCGGCGAAAGTCACCCTCGATTCCTCATCGGGCACATACACCCTTGCCTTGCTCTTGGTGAAGCTCAGGGCGCCTTGGGCACCGCCCATGCCGCTGCGGCGGGCGAAGAACTGGAGCACCAGGATGAAGATCAGGGGCGGCACCACCCAGCTGAGGATGGTGGTGAAGATATTGGGCTTGCGGGGCGGGGCCGCGGCGAACTCGACGCTGTGCTCCTCCAGCCTCTGGGGAAGGTCCATGTCGAAGATCGGCGTGGTGGCCAGAACGGTGGGGGCACCCTCGGCCGGAGCCTTGATCAGCTCGTAACGGATTTGATCAGACGTGATGTAAGCGCGCCGCACATTGTTGTCGTTCACCTGATCGATGAACAACGAATAGGGCACCCGCGGCACCTGCATGGCGGGGTTGGGCAGGAAGTTGCTGGCCAGCAGCAGCACGCCCAAACCGATCAGCACGAGGTTGATCAGGCCGAAGCGCCGACTGGGGCGGTTGTCGTCCTGGCGGATGGCCATGCGTTGGGGACTGGAGTGGACCCAAGCTAGAGCTGGCGGCTGACCGAGAGCTCCGCGGAGGGTCGGGAGAACCGAACGACAGCCGTTCCGCCATTCCGCCCCCCGACCGTTCACCCCGGCGTCATGTGCGGCCGCTACTCCCTCACCACCGCCCTCGACCGGCTGCTGCCGCGCTTCCGGGGACCCCTGCCGGAGGGCCTGGCGGAGCACTACGCCCCCAGACCCCAGGTGCGCCCCGGCGAACCGGTGCTGCTGCAGCGGCAGGAGCATGGCCGGCTGGAGGTGGGCCTGGCCCTGTGGGGCCTGGTGCCGGCCTGGAGCCGCGATCCCCGCGGCCTGCGCCGTCCGATCAACGCCCGCAGTGAGACCGTGGCGGAGAAGCCCTTCTTTCGCGGGCCCTGGCGCCATCGCCGCGCCCTGCTGCCGGCTG
>JBIPMZ010000015.1:0-16639 GCA_044376165.1 Cyanobium sp. | reverse complement strand
CCCTGGCTAGACGCAATTGACGGCTTGTTTGTTCCTGCAGATACGGAGCCTCAGCTGCAGCAAAGCCTGGAGGCAATGGGGGTCAGGCAAGATCAATTAATCACCCTTGAGATTGGTGATCATTTTGAGCCGGAGTATCTTCTTGTACCTCGTTACTGTGCAGGATTAAATTTACCAACCTGGGTACCCTTATATTTACAAGAGTCGATTGGTCTCACATCAAAAGATCATTCCGCACCACAGCGCAAGCTATACATCAGCAGATCCGACGCAGGCAAGCGCAGAATAGTCAATGAATCTGAGATGTTACCCTTGCTAAAGCGTGCTGGATTTGAAATTATTTGTCTTCGCAACTTTAGTTTTCTTGAGCAAGCTCGAATGTTTCATGAAGCTGCTTGGGTAATCGCCCCCCATGGGGCTGGACTGGTGAATGTGCTTTGGAGTCAACCTGGAGTCCAAGTACTTGAACTCAGTCCGTCAGTGAATGATTCACCAGGGCTATTCCACTCCATTACCAGCTGCGCCGGTGGGATCTACTGGTGGTTACCCGGAGCCTCAAGGGGTCCTGAAAATGCACCTACAATACACCAGGATTTTGAAATAGATTTGTCACGCTTTGCTGAAGCCTTACTGCATACCGGTGCCGATCAATGAGAAGCCAAAACCAAACCACTCAATGTGATCTTATTATGCTGCAGAGAATCTACGAGGACTACGAGAAAAGCTCGCCGATTGGGTTGTTCAGCTGGCAGGGGTCACCTCCGGTGCTTATGCCGAAGTATTGTTCGGTTGCCTGCTTGGGGTACGGCAGATTTTTGGCTTTTCTAGTCAATTCAACCTCAGGCTCATGCTTGAAGATCCTCAACAACGGGAGATCAATCCATGGGTTGTACGAGCAAGCGGTGGCACTTTGCAACAGACTTTTCTTGATCTCCTCCATTACATTACGGCAATGAGCCCCGAGATTTGTTACGTGGCTCCACAGAATTGTCGCTGTGACGACCCCCAACTGCAGATCACTGAAGCAGAACCAAGGATTATGAAGCCCTCGGTTGACTCTGACAAGCATGATATCAACTTACTGCCTCCCGCTCCAAGAATGCTTTCTCAAAGATCCTCTAGCTACCTTCATAATTTAGCGAAGTACATGCCTAGCTCTGGCGATCACAGAGTCGAATCAAGTGGTAGAATCGCCGGTAACCGCTGCCATTTTAGCTGTCTGCTCCGTCGAAAACGTGATTTGCTTTACCGCCAAATTTCATGGAGACCACCAGGATGATACGCTTTTCTATCGTGGTGCCATCGTTTAATCAGGGTCATTTCCTTGAAGAGTGTCTCACAGGACTGTTGCAGCAAGCCGGAGAAGACACGGAGGTCCTCGTCGTCGATGGGGGCAGCCGGGATCAATCCATTGAGGTGATCCGCCGCCATGCTGAGCGGCTCTCCTGGTGGTGTTCCGAGCCAGATGAGGGCCAAAGCGATGCCTTGGCCAAAGGCTTCGCTCGCGCCCGAGGGGAGTGGCTGGGCTGGATCAACTCCGACGACCTTCTGCTAGCGGGAGCCCTGGATAGCGTACGCTGCTTCCTGGATCAGCATCCGGAAGCCGAATGGGTGGTGGGAGGTGGTCGCATGATCGATGCTCGGGGGAGGACTGTGCGGGTCTACCCCCAGCCCAACCAACCCCTGCGGGCCAGAGATCTGAGCCCCTGGACGGAGAGCTGGTTTGGCCAACCGGGTTGTTTCTTTCGTCGTTCCCTCTACGACCGTGCTGGGGGAACCATCGCCCAGGATCTCCACTACGCCATGGACCTTGACCTTTGGCTGCGACTCGGCCAACTGGCCCCACTCCTCCCGATTCCGGCGGAGCTGGGTGCCTATCGACTTCACGAAGACTCCAAAACGGTGGCCCAGCGCGCCCCCATGGAAACCGAGGTAGTGCAAGTATTGCTCAAGAATCTCGGCCCTGATGCGGCCCTGGAGCGAGTGCGTCTGCTGGCGGAGGATAAATTTGCTCTCGAAACCCGCTACCGTCGCCTCACCCAAGACCTATCCAGCCCCTCGGGCTGGGGGCGCCTGGTTCTTCGACGTTTGCAGCAACCATGAACCAAGCCGCTGCCCCCCTGCCAGAGCGTCAGCTCCGTTTCGTCCTCAATGCCCATGGACCAAAGTTTGAAGTGTTTGGCCTATTGTGCGTAGCCAGCTTGCGCCACTGGTGCGGCGACCGAGTCGCGATCCGCGTCTATCGCCCCGACAACCTGCCCCGTTGTAGCGAGAGAGCGTTGCAATTCCTGAAGCGGCGCAACGTTGAGGTAGTGGAATTCCACAACCCCTGGCTGCCCGATCAGCTTGACGATATTCGCAGCGTACCGGCCCGCCACCTTACCTACAATAAGCTCTTCACCCTCCTGAACGTCGAGCCCGGCGAGCAGAGGGTGTTCCTTGATGCCGATCAGGTTCTTCTGGGCGATCCCACCTCCCTCCTGCTTGCCCAGAAGGCTCCCGCCGGCCTCGTTGCCGCCGATACGCCGGAATCTTTTGTGGGGGACTGGGATGCACTCTATCGTAAGATGGGCGTTGCGCCAACTTTACGACGGATATGGATGTGGGAGACCTATAGCTTTGGCCATCAGCCGGAGCCGGCGCGGATTCAAACTCATCCTTATTTCTGTTCTGGACTGGTCTCCGTCACAGCAAGCAGCAAGCTGCCAGATCTCTGGCTACAGTATTCGAGGGAGCTGGAACTTCAAGCCGAAATCCTTACCCTCACATACTTTGTAGACCAGGTCTCCCTGCCACTCGCCGCCGCCGCCAGCGGCCAAGACTGGGATGTGCTCTCCAATCGTTGTTCAGCGACGCCCCATGTCTTCCGCTTCATAAAAAACCCTCTTCACTTCCACTATTGGGAGTTTCACGCCCTGGCAGCCCAGGCTGCTCGCACCCCTGTCCTTTACTCCCACCTCAAGCAGATCACAGAGGAACTCAAGCGAGAGACGGGTATTGATCTCCGTTTTGAATTGCTCACTGAATGGCCACGCTTATACAGAAAAGCCAAGCATATGGCCAGGAGTAAGATGGAGCAACTTGGCCTTATGACTGCGAGACAAGCGAGGCAATAATGAGTTCCACAAATAGTTACGTCATCCCTGTTTTTTTTGATCCACTCTGGCTTGATGACGTGGATTTACGGGACTGGCACTGTCTTGCTAAGAACCTTCTCACGGCTAACGATGACCCAATTCGTCAGGATTCCCAAGCGCGTCTTGATTTCTATCGCTGTTGTCAGGTCGTCGATCTAAGCGGATCTTTGCGGCTGGCTCCGATCGAGCAGGCAGAAGCCATTCTTCTACCGATCTGTCATCGTGAAGGCTATTTCAGCCCTACAAGCTCAGAGGCCTTCCAACGTGTATGCTCCCTAGCAGATCAGATTTCCCGCCGGAGCGGTTTACCGATTCTTGTGGAAGGCATCAGCCGAGACATCAACCAGCCGTTGCGAGACCTCAGGCTACCACTGCAAAATTACCTATACTTCAACCCATCTCTCGTTGCGGGTAAACCCACACCACGGGTGCATTCTCACAGCTTCATGATTCCTGATTATCTGGAGAAATACTGTGGTGGACAGGTAAATCCTGTTGACTCTTCCTTAGGCCCGAGCGTAAGTTTTTGGGGTGTCTGTGCACCATTCGCTCAGCGCTGGTCAAAAACAAGGCTTTTCGATTTTGGACGCTACGCCCTTACCTACCTCGATTCGATTGGACTGGATAGTGAGGTGGTTGCACGCCGTCTGGGTACCAATATGAAACATGCTCATCGCGCCCGTGTCGTTCGTAGCGTTCAGGCTTCCCGCAGCATCCTTTCTGATCTTAAGTTGCGATCAATGGGGGGATTTGTGGACGGGAGTTTCTGGCTGGAATCGGATCAGTCTATGTACCGCCGTGGCTTCTATGAAAGCATTCATAATAGCCTCTACAGCATTTGCTGTCGAGGCACTGAAAACTATGCGGTGCGCTTTTATGAGACCCTCTGCCTGGGCAGGATACCCGTAGTGGTTGATACAAACCTTCGTTTTCCTCTTGAGGAGAGCATCGATTACGAAAAACATTGTCTCCTCATCCGCAAACGAGAGGCTGGTCGAGCCGCCCAGCTTATTCTTGAGCATCACAAGCGCCACAGCCGCGAGGAGCTGCGAAGTCAACAAATCGCCAATCGACAACTCTGGGAGAAGCGTCTCAGCCCCCAATCATTTTACAGCCAGCTTCTACCTCTCATTCGCCGCTTTCAACAAGCTACGCCATGATCCGGATCTCCGCCATCCTCTGTACCCATAATCCACACTCGGGCAGGCTTGCCCGTTGCCTGGAAGGAATAGCTTTGCAGACCCTCGATCGCACGCAATGGGAGCTGCTGGTGATCGACAACGCCAGCAGCCCTCCCCTGAGCCTCGAAACCTTCCAGAGGGCTCAAGCCTCCACTCTCCGGCTCATCCAGGAGCCAGAGCTCGGCCTCACCCCAGCGCGGCTGGCGGGAATCTCCCAAGCCCGGGGGGAAGTTCTTGTATTCGTTGATGATGACAACGTTTTGGCACCGAACTTTCTCGCCAATGCCCTGGCTTTCTTGGATGCCGAGCCCCGTATTGGTGCCGCTGGGGGGATTCTTGAGGGAGAGTTCGAGATGCCACCCCCGCGCTGGCTTCTCCCCCACCTCCACCTTCTCGGCATTCGCGACTGTGGACCGCGACCCATCCAAGCCCTCATTTATAATCAGGTTGGTCCGTGGGAGCCCCTCGGTGCCGGGATGGTGATTCGTCGCTCCGTCGCTCAGCATTATGCCCGCGTTGCTAGCGATCCACGCCGACGTTGCCTGGACCGCCGCGGCGGCAGTCTTGCAAGCTGCGGCGATACGGATATGATCCGCTGTGCGCCTGAACTGGGTCTTGCCTTAGCCTACGAGCCAAGCCTGCGGCTTCTTCATCTGATGCCCGCCTCCCGCCTTCGCTACCGC
Organism: Cyanobium sp.; assembly: GCA_044376165.1. GTDB lineage: Bacteria > Cyanobacteriota > Cyanobacteriia > PCC-6307 > Cyanobiaceae > Cyanobium. The sequence continues at coordinate 11,638 of JBIPMZ010000015.1, read as the reverse complement.
TACATCCTGCGGCTCGTGCATGGCATCAAGCGCAGCGGCATCATTCTTGATCGCATCCGCACCGGTGAACCCCCTCGGCTAGCCAATCCCATGGCCGCAATTCTTCTGTTCTTAACCCGGGGCGGACGGCTCTTCACACCAAACCTTTCCCAGTGGCTGCTCGCCCTGGCCGCCGTATACGGAGAGATTCAGGCTAGGCGGGTGAGGCTGGAGTGATGAAAGCCGACCTCCCCCGCATCACCCTGGTTACCCCCTCCTTCCAGCAAGGTAGATTTTTAGCCGAAACGATCGAGTCTGTCCTGGATCAAGGGTACCCAAATCTCCAATACATTATCGTCGACGGTGGCAGCCGTGACGAATCCGTCGCGGTGATTCAACGCTATGATAAGCACCTGGACTGGTGGGTAAGCGAAGCAGACCAGGGACAAAGTGACGCCCTGCGCAAGGGGTTTGCCCGGGCCGATGGAGCTTTGCTGAATTGGCTTAATTCTGACGACCTACTTCGGCCGGGTGCCCTTCATGCTGTGGCAGAAACCTGGTTGACCAGCGGCGCTGATTTGATTATCGGGGAGGACCTGTTCTTCACGGATAATCCGGTCAAACCCGTGGGGCATTTCCGTCCCAGCGGCCACCATTGGCCCGAATGCCTGAGATTCTGGCGCGAAGAGTTCCGCTATCACCAGCCCTGCACCTTTTTTTCTGCCCGAGCCTGGATCGCCAGCGGCGGCATCGACACATCGCTCCATTACGTGATGGACTACGACCTTTACTGTCGTATCCTGGCCCTGCCGGATTGCCGTGTCCAATTCCTACAACAGCCCCTGAGTGCCTTCCGTCTTCATGCCGAAGCCAAAACCAGTGCGCAACGCCCCCTCTTTCTCAACGAGCAGACTCTGGTTTCTCGCCGTTACTGGCAGGATGCTGGCCTCGACCCATCCTCCTGTGAGCGTGAGCTGAGGGAGTATACCGCCCGCTGCCGGTTTCACCAGGGAATCGATTGTCTACGTCAAAAAAAGCTACGCGAAGGGATATTGCGGTTGGGCGAGGGCATCTCGGTGGCTCCATTCTCCTTCCTCGGCCATGCCGCTTCTCGCCTCGCAGGTAGCTCCAGAGGTTTGCTGTGAAGCTGAGCATCGCCATCGCGACTTTTGGCCGAGAGGAGGTGCTTATCAACTCCATTCGGTCTCTGTTGGCCCTCAGAGATGAGCCAGGAGATCCCGGCGACTGGGAGCTGCTGATCGTCGACCAGACACCCAATCATGATCCTCAAACGTTACGGGAACTGACGACTTGGAACCGAGAGGGATCTCTGCGCTGGATCCGTCAGTTCCCCGCCTCCACGACCTCAGCGATGAACCGGCTTCTGATCGAATGCCATGGGGAGCGGGTGTTGTTTGTAGACGATGATATCGTTCCCGATTCAAAACTATTGCAAGCTCATCTGGAGGCGGCAAACCGCCATCCCGGAGCCCTGATCGCCGGCCGCGTTCTCCAACCTTGGCATGGGGGAATGCCGGATCCGGTGGGAACGCCCTTCTCCTTCAATAGCCTTCTACCTCAGGTCGCCGAAGAATTCATCGGCTGCAATTTCAGCCTGCCGCGGCAGGAAGCCCTATCCCTAGGAGGTTTTGACCTTAACTTTGTGAGAGTAGCCTATCGCTTTGAGGCGGAATTTGCCCATCGCTGGCGGCGAGCTGGCCACATCCTCATCTACGAGCCCGCCGCCCTGATTCACCATCTCAAAGCGGCGCGCGGCGGCACCCGCAGCTTCGGCCAGCACCTCACGACGATCCGCCCCGACCACAGCGTCGGTCGCTATTACTTCCTGCTGCGCACCCAGCCTCTGCCCACCGCCCTGACGAACAGCGCCCAACAACTGCTGCGCTCGATCCGCAGCCGCCATCATCTGCGCCGGCCTTGGTGGATCCCCCTCACCCTCACCGCCGAACTGCGCGGCCTGCTCTGGGCCCTGCGCCTGCAACTGCAGGGGCCGAAGCTGATGCCCCCGGGTCGTCCGCGGCTGCTGGTCGCCACCACCCACCCGATCCAGTATCAGGCCCCCTTGTTCCGGGCCCTGGCGAGCTGCCCGGAGCTGGACCTTGAGGTGCTGTTCCTCACCCTGCCGGATGCGGCCCAGCAGGGGGAGGGATTCGGGGTCGCCTTCGACTGGGATGTGCCCCTGCTGGAGGGCTATCCCTGGCGCCGGGCCGCCTCCACCAGAGGGGCTGGACTGGCCGGGGGCTTCCGCGGGCTGCGCCTGCGCCACCCGGGGCGCGAGCTGCTCGGGGGCGACCGATCGCCCGATGCGGTGCTGATCACCGGCTGGCAGGTGGAAGGTCTGCTGCAGCTCTTTCTGGCCTCCTGGCGGCGCCAGCTACCCATCCTGCTGCGTGGGGATTCCGGCGATTTGCCCCGCCGTCGCTGGCCGGTGCGCCTGCTGCATCGCTTCCTGGTCAGGCAAGCGGCCGCCTGCCTCCCCGTCGGGGCGGCCAATACCCGTTTCTACCAAGCCAACGGCAGCCGGGAGGATCGACGCTTTTCCTGCCCGCACTTCGTGGACAACGACTTCTTCATCGCCCAAGCCACCAAGCTGCGGCCCCAGCGGCAGGAGCTGCGTGCCCGCTGGGGCATCCCGGCGGAGGTGTTCTGTTTCCTGTTCGTCGGCAAGCTGCAGGCCAAAAAGCATCCGCTGGATCTGCTCGAGGCCCTGCGCCGGCTGGTCGCCGATCCCTCGGTCCCAGCCATGCACCTCCTGGTGGTGGGCAGCGGGGAGCTGGAGAGAGACTGCCGAGAAATGGTGGCGAACGGCTCTCTGCCGGTTAGTTTCGCAGGCTTCCTCAACCAGAGCCAGATGGCGTCGGCCTACGTGGCCGCCGACGCTTTGGTGCTCCCCTCCGACCGCGGTGAAACCTGGGGGCTGGTGGTGAACGAGGCCATGGCCTGCGGCCTCCCTGCGATTGTGAGCGACCAGGTGGGCTGTGCGGAAGACTTGGTGAAACCCGGTATCACCGGTGCCGTTTTTCCTTGCCGTGATGTGGAGGCCCTGGCGCAAAGCCTTTGCTCGCTGGCCATCGATCCTGCTGGAGCGGCCCGCATGGGGGAGGCCGCCCAAGCGAGGGTGCATCGCTTCTACGGGGTGGATCAAGCTCGCGATGGGGTACTTCAGGCCCTTCGCCAGACCCTGGCCACCCGCTGATGGATATCCGGCTCCCTGCCATGGGGGATTCGCGACATGCCGGGGTTGGTCGTGCGAGCATTGACCTTGGCTGCATGGAAGTCTCCCCTGCTGCGCCCCGAACCGCCTGATCCATGATTCTCCTGTTGGTGCTCCTGCTGGTTCCCCTGGGCTTCTTCCTGAGCGAGGGCAAGTGGCGTGAGTCCTTGTTATACAGCGTAGTGATCGGCTTCCTCCAGGATCCGCTGCGCAAGATCACACCGGAGCAGCCGGCAGAATTTGTGCTGCTAGCCCTTTTGGGCATCCTGCTCAGTGCCGTCGTCCTCTTTGTCCGGATTGGCCGCATAAATCTCGTTCAGATGTTTAGCCGCGACCGTACGTTGATCTCCACAATCGAGTTGTTCTTGGCACTTCTTGCCCTGCAAACTCTTAACTCCGCTCTCAATATAGACTCCCCGGTGCGTACGGCCATCGGGATAGGATTTTACTTGTCTCCACTTATCGCTCTTTGGGTTGGCTTCCAATTCGCACTGCGCCCCTCCGATGTAACCCGGTTTTTGTCGATTTATTCGATCATGGCTTTGCTCTTCGCACTTACCCTGCTTCTCGCCTACTGGGGCTACAGGGGGCCTCTTTTTGAAGAGATTAGCGGTGGTGTGAAGATTCTCATCGAGGGGCTGGGTAAATACACCACGGGATTCACTGGGTTTTGGCGCAGTAGTGAGATTGCATCTTGGCATCTGGCGACGGCTTCTTGCTTCATTCTGATTCTTGGCGTTTACAGACGCGAGCCTTGGCCAATCGCCCTAGCCTCCTCACTCGCCATTACTCTCACCGTGCTTGGCACCCTCACCGGTCGCCGTAAATCCCTTACATTAGCGGTAGGATTCCTTGTCCTTTTCTCGTTTTTTATTGTCTGGCGTGGTGATTGGAAGCTGCGTGGCAACCTGCTAACAGGTTTGTCCGGAGGTCTGCTTCTACTCCTGTTTTTTATAAGCGTTGGGGGCAACCCAACGACCGGGGGAACGTTCGGGGCTTTCTTGGATCGCAGCAGCACTGTCTGGGGGGACATCGGTTCACGCCTATCCGTCGTTGGTTTCTCCTCCCTTCAGGATGGTTTAAGCGTAGGTGGCCCACTGGGCGCCGGCATCGGTGCGGCCGCCCAAGGGGCTGCAAGCCTGGGATCAGGAGCTATCATCAATTCCGGATCCGCTGAGGGCGGTCTGGGCAAGATCGTATTGGAGCTCGGATTGGCTGGGCTCATCCTGTTCGCGGCAGTACTCGCCCTGCTAGCCAAGGCCTTTTGGCGAATCATTCTCCAACTCCGCTATGCGCCACCCTCCTACAGGTTGTTAAATATGGGGCTGATCGCTTTCCTCGCCGCCAATGTGGTGAACTTCACAGCCGCCAGCCAAGCTTACGGAGACCCGTTCGTGCTCAGCATCCTCGGCCTCAGCGCCGGTTTTGTCCTGGCCAGCCCGGTCGTGATCCAAGCCCACTTGCTAGCCCAGCGCCAGGCTTTGGCAAGGTTCCAGGAGTCTGCCGAAGCTGACATTCCCTTCCCGTCGCCCCCTGGCGTCTCAGGCCCCTGAAGATCCTTCACCTCATCCCCTCGATCGGCCCCAGCAGAGGAGGCCCCACGGAGGCTGCTCTGGAGATGGTCACTGCCCTGCGCTCCGAAGGCGTGGATGCAGCCCTCGTCGCAAGCAATGATGATGGCGCTGGCCTGATGCCCTTGCCCACAGGACAATGGTTGGACTATCGGGGTGTTCCCGTGCAGCTGTTCCCGCGCTGGAGCCCTCCGATCCGGGCCCTGCGGGAGTTTGCCTACACCCCCGCCCTGGGGAAGTGGCTCCATACCCATCTGCGCAACTGGGACCTCCTTCATGTACATTCTCTTTTCTCCTGGCCGGCTAGTCGAGGTATGGCCATCGCGCGTCTCCAGGGCACCCCATATCTGATCCATTGCCTCGGCCATTTGCAACCCTGGAGCCTCGATCAAAGCGCCCTGCGCAAGAGGATCTTCCTGGCCCTGATCGAACGACGCAACCTGAACGGTGCCTCTGCACTCCAGGCCACCTCTGCGATGGAGGCTGCCGACTTCGCCCGCCTGCGGCTTCGCCCCCCGGCTCTGGATCTTCCTCTTGGCGTCAGCATTCCCGAACTCCGCGAGGACGCCCGCGCCAGGCTGCGGCACCTCCACCCTCAGATCGATCCAGAGTCCCCCCGGCTCCTGTTTCTCTCCCGGCTGCATCGGAAGAAAGGGCTGGAGCGGCTGCTGGAAGCCCTGTCCCTGTTGCGCCGCCGCCAGCCCCAGCGGCCCTGGCAGCTGCTGATCGCCGGGAGTGGCGAACCGGCCTACGAGCAGCAGTTGCGGCTGCTCGCGAGTCGTTTAGGGGTTGAAGATCGCTGCCATTGGCTGGGCTTTATCCGTGGCGAGGCTAAGAATTGGCTGCTCCAGGGATGTGACTGGTTCGTGCTCCCCTCCTCCGCGGAAAACTTCGGTATCGCGGCCGCCGAGGCCCTTGCCGCCGGCACACCCGTGCTTCTCTCTCCAGAGGTCGGCCTGGCTCCGGCGGTGGCCAAGGCCGGGGCGGGACTCCTCATTCCCCTCGAACCCATCCCGCTGGCGCAGAGCCTCTGCGATGCCCTGGACCGGCCCCGTCCCCCCTTCGCTCGGGCGGCCCGCCGATTGGCGGAGGAGCAATACGGATGGCCCGTGCTGGCGCGGCGAATGATTCATGCCTACGAGGGGATTCTGCGCAGCCATGGTTGAACGCAACCTGGGGATTCCAGCTCCGGTCTGTGCCGCGATCACTCCCTTGCTGATCTGCTGTGACGAAATCGCTAACATCGAGCGGACCCTCGGAGCCCTCCGCTGGGCCGATCGGGTTGTGGTGATGGACAGCGGCAGTCGGGACGGGACGCTGGAGGCCATCGCTCGGGTCTGCCCCCAGGCCGAAGTGCATTTCCGCCCCTTTGACTCCTTCGCGCGCCAGTGCAACTACGGGCTCAGCCAGATCCGCACCCCCTGGGTGCTCAGCCTCGACGCTGACTATGTGTTGAGCCGAGCTTTTTTGCAGGCGCTTGAGCGGTTCGAGCTGGAGAGCCCAGAGGCGGGTTGGTCCGTACCCCTGCTCTATTGCATCGCGGGCAAGCCCTTGAGAGGCAGCATGCTGCCGCCCCGCGTCTGCCTGTACCGGGCGGAGCGGGCCTTCTACGAGGACGACGGACACGGTCATCGAGTCCGCATCGACGGACGGGTGCGAAGCTTTCCGGCGCCGATCCTCCATGATGATCGAAAGCCTTTGGATCGCTGGCTGGCCTCCCAACAGCGGTACCTGCGGCAGGAATGGCGCAAACTGCGCAGCACCCTCCCCCAAGACCTCGGTCGATTCGATCGGTGGCGCCAGCGCGGTTGGTTGATGCCTCTGCTTGTCCTGCCCTACTGTCTTGTGCTGAGAGGCGGCCTTCTCGACGGCTGGCGCGGCTGGTATTACGCCTTCCAACGCCTCTACGCCGAACTCCTTCTGAGTCTGATGTTGATGGAGCCAGCTCCCGAGCGAACCGGCGAGGAGCCGGGGGGAGTGCCCTGAGTCTCCCCGCCTGGGGGAGGACGGCTGGCCAGCCGCCCGCCGGGTGCCGCGCTGGCCAGCCGTCCTCCTATTGCTGAATCCGCACTGCTTTCCTGGTTTGCAACAGCCAGCGTCACGTCGACCGCCGGTCCCTCCCCCGCTCCATGACCCTGATCCTCGGCATCAATGCCTTCCATGCCGACGCCGCCGCCGCGCTCCTCCGCGATGGCCGCATCCTCTCCGCCGCGGAAGAGGAGCGCTTCCGGCGCGTCAAGCACTGGGCCGGCTTCCCCAGCGAAGCGATCGCCTGGTGTCTGGCTGACGCCGGAGCCAGCCTGAGCGACGTCGACCACGTGGCCATCAACAGCCAGCCCGGGGCTCACCGGCTGCGGAAGCTCACGTACACCCTGCGCAACCGCCCCAGCCCCCGCTTCCTGTTGCAGCGCTGGCGCAACAAACGGGAGCGGGCGGATCTCGCCGGTCAGCTGGCCACCGCCTTCCCAGACCAGAAGATCCGGGCCTCCCTCCACTTCGTCGAGCATCACCGGGCCCACCTGGCCTCCGCTTTTTACAGCTCACCCTTCCCGCAAGCCGCCGCCATCTCAGTGGACGGATTTGGTGACTTCGCTAGCGGGGCTTGGGGTTTCGGCGATGGGACACGCCTCGATGTGAAGGGACAGATCTGGTTTCCCCACTCCCTTGGGGCCTTTTACACCGCGATCACCCAATACCTCGGCTTTCCCAACTACGGTGATGAATACAAAGTGATGGGGCTGGCCCCCTACGGCGTGCCCAACCACCTGGAGGCGATGCGCAAAATCGTCCGCCTTCAGCCAAACGGCACCTATCGGCTGGACCTGAGGTTCTTTCGTCACGCCACCGAACGCCTCCCGCACCAGTGGAGCCAGGGGGTTCCTGTGGTGGGCGAGCACTGGTCTCCAGCCCTCGAGGAGCTCCTCGGACCGGCACGCCGCCCCGGGGATCCCCTGGAGGCGAAGCACAAAGACATCGCTCGCTCCGCCCAGGCGATGTACGAGGAGGCTTTTTTCCACCTGCTGCGAGCTCTGCACGCCTCGCGGCCCGTGGACCAGCTGTGCATCGCCGGCGGCTGCGGTGCCAACTCCGTGGCCAACGGCAAGGTGACGCTGGCCACCCCATTCCGGGAGGTGTTTGTGCAGGCGGCGGCCGGGGATGCGGGCGGGGCTCTGGGGGCGGCCCTGGAGGTCTGGCACCAGCTGGGCGGATCCCGCAGCACGCCGATGATCAATGCCTATTTGGGCGCGGGCCCCGGGCAGGGCGAGGTGGCCTCCCTCTTGGCGGATCCCGCCACCATCGCCGCCCTGGAGGCTGCCGATTGCCGGGTGGATCAGCTCCCGGAGGCGGCTCTCTGCGACCAGGTGGCCGAAGCGATCGGCCAGGGGCTGGTGATCGGCTGGTTCGAGGGAAGGATGGAGTGGGGCCCCAGGGCCCTCGGCCACCGCTCGATCCTGGGCGATCCCCGCCGAGCCGACATGAAGGACATCCTCAACCTGAAGATCAAGCGGCGCGAGTCGTTCCGGCCCTTCGCCCCCTCGGTGCTGCGCGAGGATGTGGCGGAGTGGTTCGAGTTGGATGGGGATGTGCCGTTCATGATGCAGGTGTATCCGATCCGGCCCGAAAAGAGATCCCTCATCCCCGCTGTCACCCATGTCGATGGCAGTGGACGCCTTCAGACCGTCACGGAGAGGGCCAACGGGCGGTATTACCGGCTGATCCGGGCCTTCGCCGCCCAAACCGGTGTGCCGATGGTGCTGAACACCTCCTTCAACGAGAACGAGCCGATCGTCTGCACGCCCCACCAGGCCCTCGACTGCTTCCTCCGCACCCGCATGGATCTGCTCGTTTTGGAAGACAGGGTGATCCGTCGCCATGGCTGAGTCGCCCGCTGTGCCCCGCCCCCTCCCGATCGAGGTGGTGGTGCCGACCCTCGACTCCCATGCGCGGCTTCCCGCTCTGGTTCGTTCCCTGCGCGAGCAGAGCTGGCCTCACTGGCGCCTGTCCTTCATCGACGGCCCCAGTTCGGCCGAGCACCGCGCCACCCTGGCGCATCTCTGCCAGGAGGATTCCCGCCTGTCCTGGACACCCCAGGACCCTCGCGAGCCCGGCATCTTCGGCGCCATGAACCAGGGGGCAGCCCAGGCCGCGCCGGAGGCCTGGCTGTTGTTCTGGGGCAGTGACGATTGGGCCGCTGGTCCCACGGTGATCGAACGGCTGGTGACACGCCTCCAGGAACTCACCCGCCTGGGCCGCGAGCCCGATCTGCTGGTGTGCCGGGGTCGCTACGAGGACCATCGCCTCAGCGCCTTCCACTGGCGTCATTCCTACCGCCGCTCGCTCTTTCTCGGCAGCACACCCCCCCATCAGGCCACCGCCATCGGCCCCGGGGCCCGTCGACGCCTGCCCCGCTACGCCGAAGGCTTTGCCCTCTCGGCGGATCTCGACCACTTCCTGCAGCTTTCCCGCTTCCCGGATCTGCGGGTGGAGCGCCTGGACCTGGAGCTGGTGGGCATGGGCAGCGGCGGCGTCAGCGGGGTGCAGACCCGCCGGCGACTGCAGGAGGTGCGCCGGGCGTACCGGCGGGCCTTCGGGGCCGCCTGGCCGGTCCCCTTCCTGCTCCGCTATCTGCAGCGGCTGCTGAGCTTGGTGACGCGATGAGGCTGCTGTTGTTTGGAGCCGGTACCCCGAGCGGTGCCGCCCTGCTCGCCATCGCCGGAACGACCCCCGTGCTGGCCGTCGGCCGCCGCGAGCCTCGGCTACCGGATGGACTGGCCGCCGGAAGTGGCTTCCGCCGCGCCGATCTCACCCGCCCGAGCGACTTCCACCCTCCTGAGGGAAAACAGGGGTGGATCAGCTTCGCACCGATCTGGCACCTGGCCCCATTTCTGGAGGCGCTCCGACGGCAACACCCCGAGAGGCTGCGGGAGCTGAAGGGATTGGTGGCCTGCTCCTCCTCCTCCGCCCTCACCAAGCGGTATGCCGCCAACCCCTTCGATCGGGAACTGGTGCGGAGGCTCCGGCAGTCGGAGGAGAGCCTGCTGGCAAGCTGCGAGGCGCTTGGGGTTCCCTGCAGGATCCTCGCGCCCACGTTGATCTACGGCGAGGCGGGGGGCTATGGCGATCGCAACCTCAGTCGCCTGCTGGGACTGATGCGTCGTCTGCCACTCCTCCCGGTCCCTGTGCGCAGCGGACTGCGCCAGCCCATCCATGCCCGGCAGCTGGCAGCGGTGGCGTTGGAGGTGAGCGAGCGGCTGGAGAGGGAAGGGGCAAAGGCCGATTTTCCCGCCATCCTTCCCATCGGCGGCGACGAAAGCCTGAGCTACACCACGATGCTCGAGCGCCTTCGCGAGGCCACCCCGGCGGGAGACGGGGCGCGGCGCTGCCGCTTCCTGCCCCTGCCGCCCAGGGTGTTGCTGTGGCTGGCGCACCCTCTGCTGCTGCTCTCCCCAAAGTCTTTTGAGGCCATGCAACGCACCCAGGCCGACCTGGCCGACTTCTTGCCAGCCCACCGGCTGCTGGCCCGGAGTCCCCAACCCTTTCCGGTACCCCCCCTCGCCCTCGGGCGAGATTCCGCTGGCCCATGAGGCTTCCCCCCACCGCCACCATGCTTCCGCTGCCGCCGTCCGCTTCAGGCCCATTCGGAGCCTTCCTGCTGGCGGCGCTGTTGAGCGGGGGGTTGGTGGCGGTGCTGATCCCCTGGCTGCAACGCGGCCTCCTCGACCATCCCAACGCCCGCAGCTCACACCAGCGAGCCACCCCGCGGGGTGGGGGATTGGCCTTCGTGCTGGTCGGCAGCTTGCTGACGGCCCGGCTCGGGGAGGGAAGGGAGGCCCTGCTCCCCCTTTGCTGCTTCCCGTTGGCCCTGGTGGGGTTGCTCGACGACCGTTTCCAGCTGCCGGCGGCGCTGCGCTACGGGGTTCAGCTTCTCACGGCGATCCTGCTGTTGGCCTTGGCGGAAACCCCGCTTTCCCCATGGACCTGGCCGCTGACCGTGGTGGCGATCACCGCCGTGATCAATTTTTTCAACTTCATGGACGGCCTCGACGGCCTCGTGGCAGGATGCAGTTTGGTGCTCTTTGCCCTGGTGGCTACCCTGCCTGGCGGAGCTGGCCTGTGGTCCCTGGCAGGGTCACTCCTCGGCTTCCTGGTCTGGAATTGGAGCCCAGCCCGGGTGTTCATGGGAGATGTGGGCAGCACCTGGCTGGGGGCTGTGTTCGCCGGCCTGGTACTGCAGCGGCCCGGGCCGGTGGAAGCCGTTGGCCTTCTTGTGGCCGGCCTGCCCCTTCTGGCGGACCCCCTGCTGTGCGTGTTGCGGCGCCTGGCGGCGGGACAGCCGGTTTTTCAGGCTCACCGTCTTCATCTTTACCAACGCCTGCAGCAGGCAGGCTGGAGCCACCCACGGGTGGCGGGGCTTTACATCGCGGCCACCGCGGCTCTGGCATTGGTGTGGCGGCTGTGGGGATGGCAAGCACTGCTAACGGTGGCAGCCCTGGAGCTGACAGCAGGCCTGGTTCTGGAGCGAGGAGAGGCCGTAAGCTTCGCAGATGCAAGTGCTGCCACTGCCGCAAGGCGAAAAATAAGTTAAACTAAACTGAAAGACAGATAGGATTCCGCCCCATGAGTGATGTTCAGCTCCTTCCCCCTGACCGTGTGGAAATTCACGTTCCGTGGAGAGCGTGCATCCGTCTGGGCTTAGGGGTTCCTCAAAACCTTGCCCCGGTCTCTCTTCGCACACAAATCCCCAGTTACAAACAACGCACATCCAGCGTTGCCGCTCTCCTCCACACAACCTCTCCAGGTAAAGTCTTTTCAGTTGATAGAGTAATAAAACCAAGAAAACCAGTGCGATTCC
>JBIPMZ010000199.1:0-4791 GCA_044376165.1 Cyanobium sp. | reverse complement strand
GTGGCCTTGATCACCGAGCGAGCAAAGCGGTTGATCGGTATCGCGACGGCATGGCTGGCGGGAATCTGCTCATCAAAGTAGGCAATGCTGCTCTCAAAATCCGAAATGAATTCAAACTTTTCTACTTTATGCTTGGAAAGCAGGGCATTCTTGGGCAGGTTGTCTGGATCGGGAGGCAGAATCACGCTCCACTCCTCCTGTTTTTCCAGGCAGGCCTTCAGGGCGGCGGCTTCAAACACCTCCTGCACCCCAACGATGGCGGCATTCATCTCGGCGAACTGGTTGCGGATCCAGGCCACTTTCTTTTTGTAGGCCTCCGGGGAGTAGAGAGGCTTCGGGTCGTCGTAGATGGTCTTGCCGGCCTGGATCAGGTTTTTAACATTAAAGCTGGCGACAAAGAGCCTTTTCATCGAAGCGAACGGGCGCGTACTCCTGAGGGTAGCCTCAGCGTCTATGGCGGCAGCGCACGAAAAACAAAGAGTAACCTTGGGCGGCTCAGATCACGAAGTCCGGCTCGAAGCTGCGGGCCTGGTTGCTCTGAACATGCAGCCAGTCGCCGGGGCGGGCCTCGCGCAGATCGAGCTGGTCGCGCGGGAACTGGGCCTGGATCGCCTCGCCGCTCTCCAGCTCCAGATCGGCCTGCAGCTCGCGGCCGAGGTGGGTGAGCCGCCGCAACCGGGCCGGCACGGTGCCCGGGCGCGGCTGGGCAAACACCGCCACATCGTGGGGGCGGATGAACAGGGGTGTGGCGGCCCGGCCGGGGGCGGGGGGGGCGGCTCCGGCCACGGGCAGAACGCCGGCGGGCAGCACGTTGACGGCGCCGACGAAACCCATCACAAAGGGGCTGGCGGGGGTGTCGTAGATCTCGGCGGGGCTGCCGATCTGCTCGATCCGGCCCTCGTTCATCACCACGATGCGGTCGGCCACCTCCATCGCCTCCTCCTGGTCGTGGGTGACGATCACGGTGGTGACGTGCATTTCGTCGTGGAGATTGCGCAGCCAGGCCCGCAGCTCCTTGCGCACCTTGGCATCGAGGGCGCTGAAGGGTTCATCGAGGAGCAGCACCCGCGGCTGCACCGCCAGGGCGCGGGCGAGGGCCACCCGCTGGCGCTGGCCGCCGGAGAGCTGGGAGGGATAGCGGCCGCCGTAGCCGCGCAGCTGCACCAGATCGAGCAGTTCATCGACGCGGCGGCGGATCGCGTCTTTTTTCCAGCGGCGGAGCTCCAGGCCAAAGGCCACGTTTTGGCGCACGGTGCGGTGCTTGAACAGGGCGAAGTGCTGGAAGACAAAGCCCACATGGCGATCCTGGACGGAGCGATCGGTGGCCTCCTCGCCGGTGATCCAAACCCGGCCGCTGTCGGCTTGGTCGAGGCCGGCGATCAGGCGCAGCAGGGTGCTTTTGCCGGAGCCGGAGGGGCCGAGCAGGGCCACGAGCGAGCCGCTGGCGATGTCGAGGCTGATGTCATCGACCGCGCGGAAGCTGCCGAACTGCTTGGAGACATTGGCGACGCGGATGCCCATGGGCGGAGGAGCGGGAGAAGGGGGCCGGGAGGGGCGGGGCAACTGCCTTAAGACGAGTTTAGCATCGGAGAACCGGACATTCCAGGCGATGGGGAGGACTCCGGTGTTACGGTCGGGATAACGTTGTTTTTGACCATGGTTGCTGCCTTACCCCGACGGCGGGGGCTGCCCGCCCTCCGGCTGCCGAGCTGGTCCTGGCGCATCACCTGGACCTACCTGGGCCTGGTGCTCTTCCTGCCCCTGGCCGGCATGTTGCTCAAGGCCGCCGGCGTGGGGCCGGTGGGCTTCTGGGAGAAGGCCACCAGCCCCGTGGCCCTTTCTTCCTATCGGATCAGCTTCGGCCTGGCGGCGCTGGCGAGTCTGGTGAATGGGGTGTTTGGGCTGGTGATCGCCTGGGCGTTGATCCGCTGCCGCTTCCCGGGCCAGCGGCTGCTCGATTCCCTGATCGACCTGCCGTTTGCGCTGCCCACGGCGGTGGCGGGCCTCGCGCTCTCCTATGTGTACAGCCCGGAGGGTTGGCTGGGGGCGCCGCTGCAGCAAGCCTTCGGCCTGCGGGTTTCCTACACGGCGGTGGGGGTGGCGGTGGCGATGGTGTTCATCTCGCTGCCGTTTGTGGTGCGCACGGTGGAGCCGGTGCTGCGGTCGCTGGAGAAGGAGCAGGAGGAGGCCTCCTGGTGCCTGGGGGCGAGCCGCCGCCAAACCTTCTTCCGGGTGGTGCTGCCCCAGCTGCTGCCGGCGGTGCTGGGGGGAATCGCGCAGGGTTACAGCCGGGCGGTGGGCGAGTACGGCTCGGTGGTGATGATCTCCAGCAATATTCCGTTCAAGGATCTGATCACCCCCACCTTGATCGTACAAAACCTCGAGGAATACGACTTCGACAGTGCCACGGTGGTGGGCACGGTGATGTTGCTCTTTTCCCTGGTGAGCCTGGCGGTGATCAATGCCATCCAGGTGTGGGGGCAGAGATACCAGGGTAGCGGTTCCACGATGACAACCCAACCATGAGCCAGCGCACAGCTTCAAATCGCCGGCGGCGGGAATTCGACGGGGCCAGCTTGCTGATCGTGCTGGTGGCCTGCCTGTATGTGGGGGTGATCATCCTGCTGCCGGCGTTGGCGGTGGTGGTGCAGGCCTTCGCCAAGGGGGTGGGGGTGTTTGTGGAAAACTTCCGCTCGCCGGAGCTGCTTTCCGCCCTGCAGATGACCCTGCTGGCCACCGGCATCGCCGTGCCGTTGAACACGATCTTCGGCCTGGCGGCGGCCACCGCGATCGCCCGGCGCACGTTTCGGGGCAAGGCGCTGCTGCTGAGCGTGATCGACCTGCCCTTCTCGATCTCTCCTGTGGTGGTGGGACTGATGCTGGTGTTGCTCTACAGCCCCAACCACGGCCTGCTGGGCGGGTTGGTGAATAGTTTGGGGTGGAAGATCATCTTCTCCTGGCCGGGCATCGTGCTGGCCACAGTGATCGTGACCTTTCCGTTCATGGCGCGGGAGGTGATTCCCCTGCTGGAGGAGGAGGGCTGGGAGCAGGAGGAGGCGGCCCGCACCCTGGGCGCCAGCAGCTGGCAGGTGTTTTGGAAGGTGACGTTGCCATCGGTGCGCTGGGCGGCGCTCTACGGGCTGATCCTCACCACAGCCCGGGCGCTGGGGGAATTCGGCGCGGTGGCGGTGGTGAGCGGCAACATCGCCGGGGAGACGCAAACGCTGCCGTTGTTTGTGGAGGATGCCTACAAGCAGTACCACACGGAGCTGGCCTTCGGGGCGGCGATGGTGCTGGGCGGTGTGGCTCTGGTGTCGCTGCTGCTGAAGGTGTTGGTGGAGCAGCTGCTGGAGCAAGACCGCCGCAGCAGCCGGGTGGGGCAAGAGGAGTAGGGCGGGCGGGATTCAGGAAACGGGTTTGGACATGCCCTTGACGATCGAGGTGACCAGGGAGCGGGGCAGAAAGCGCGGGGCTTGGGCCAAAAGCCAATTCATCAATCCGGGAATGTAGATCCTTTTGCCGCGTTGCATGGCTTGGTACCCGAGGGTGGCCACCTCTTCCGAGGTGGGGAGCTTCTTGTTTTTCACCAGCCCGGAATCCTTCATGTTGGCTTTGTCTTGGAAGCCGGAGGCGGTTGGGCCCGGGCAGAGGGTGGTGACGCTGACCCCCGAGGTTTCGAGTTCGGCGGCGAGGGCTTCGGAGAAGCTGAGCACGAAGGCCTTGGTGGCGTAGTAAACGGCCATGTAGGGGCCGGGCTGGAAGGCGGCGGTGGAGCAGGTGTTGATGATTTTGCCCTTGGTGGCGATCAGGTCGGGCAGAAACAGTTTGGTGAGGATAACGACAGCATTCATGTTGAGCTGCATCATGGCCAGCTCTACTTCGAGGGGCGAAGACTTGAATTCCCCAAAGGTGCCATAGCCTGCATTATTGGCCAATGCACTGATCGCAAGACCACGACGCTTGATATCGGCATGGAGATTGGCCGGCCCGACGCTGGCTTCAAGATCGGCACCGATGGCGGTGGCTGTGATGGCAAAGCGCGCCTGCAGATCGGTCGCGTGCTGCTGAAGCTTGGCCACACTGCGCGCCACCAGGATCACATCGTAGCCATCTTTCGCAAAATTTTCCGCCAACGCCTTGCCAATTCCCGAGGAAGCGCCTGTAATCAGGGCTGTTTTCGCTTGGCCACTCATGAATGAATCCGGTTTACCGCACAGTAGATTAGCATGCAGCCGCGAGAATGCCCTCCCCATGGGCCAACCACAACAAACGGAGCGACCGGTGCGGATGGTCTGTGCTTCCTTGATTTGGGGTGCATATTCCTTTTTCTCGTCCAGGCTCTGAATGTAGCGATTAAACCTTTTCCACCGATCTTGGTTGGCGAGCGCACGGCCCCTGTATAGGCGGCTAGATCTAGCTCACAGGAGCTGATCCGAAGGTGGAGAGCTGCGGGGCCAAATCAGCCGGCGGCGGTGGGGGTGGGCGATTCTGCAAGCACCGGCTTGTGGTCGTCGCTCTTTTTGCTGTGATACATCGCCCGGTCTGCAGCCTGCATCAGATCATCGCAATGGGATCCGTGTTCCGGGTAGCGGGCGATGCCGATGCTCACGGAGATCTGGAGCACCGCCGCGCGGAGTTCGCTGGTGAAGGGTTCGCGCAGGGAGTTGCGGATGCGATTCGCCAGGGCAATGAGGGTGTGGAAATCGGGAGCGTGAGGCAGGAGCAGAACGAATTCATCGCCTCCCTGCCGGCAGAGGGTGTCGGTCTTGCGCACAAAACGCTCCAGACGAC
>JBIPMZ010000378.1:0-16694 GCA_044376165.1 Cyanobium sp. | reverse complement strand
GCCTGCCACTTCGGGCGTTGCAGTTGATCGTGCCGCACTGGACCGGAGCATCTTCAACCGAGCGGTGCTCTGTGGCGCGCTGGAGCTGTTGCCGCAGAGCTGGGCCAGCATGGCGATCATTCCGCTGCAGGTCAAGCTGGTTCATGGCATTGCTCAGGCCCACGGCATCACGAACATCGACGCCAGCATGATCAAGGAGTTCATCGCCACGGCGGGCGTCGGCCTCACCGGCCAGTACCTGGAGCAGTTTGGACGC
The DNA here is from genome assembly GCA_044376165.1 of Cyanobium sp. Lineage (GTDB taxonomy): Bacteria > Cyanobacteriota > Cyanobacteriia > PCC-6307 > Cyanobiaceae > Cyanobium. The sequence continues at coordinate 16,438 of JBIPMZ010000378.1, read as the reverse complement.
AAGCTGGTGGGGGGTCTGCTGGGCTCGGTGCTGGGTGGGCTGGGCCGCGGGGCGGGAAGCCTGGGCACAGGCGTCGCGATGAGTTTTGCCACCACCTATGCACTGGGTCAGTTGGCCGTGCGCTACTACGGCGGCGGCAGGCAGATGAGCACGGCGCTGTTGCAGAAGACCTACCAGGACCTGCTTGTCAGCGCCAGGCAGATGCAGCAGCAGGCGCTGCCTCAGATCCAGCAACAAGCTCGCACACTCGACGCGAGCAAGGTGTTGGAGATGGTCCGTAAACCAGCGGCCTGAGGCGCCTGCGGCGGACGGAGCATTCCGGCGGAGTGCACTGCCCTCTTGGGCTCGACGTGACCTGAGGCGCTGCGTCGGTTGGCGGAGGGAGCGTCTTTCTCCTCCGAACTTCATTACGTCTCATGGCGGCTCAATACTCCGTGCCTCAGTCCGCTTTTCATAGGTGAAGACGGCCTCCTCTTGTTTCCTCTCGGATCGCCACGTATCATCCCGTTGCAGACCTGATGGCGGGTTGCATGATGGGTGTGGAGGTTCGCGATGCCGAAGAAGGCCGTGGAGCAGGGGTCGCTGTGGGTGAAGACCCGCACGAAGGCCGGCGTGCACTTCGTTGGTGGCGTCGCGGGGCTTGCGCTGCAAGTTCTTCCCACTGGCGGGCGGACTTGGGTACTGCGTGTGATGGTCGGCGGTCGGCGGCGCGAAATCGGACTAGGCGGCTACCCTGACGTGACCCTCGCTGGGGCCAGGGACAAGGCCCGTGAGGCGCGCGACAAGATCGTGCGCGGCATTGACCCGGTTGCAGAGCGGCGCGCGGCGCGGAGCAGCCTTGACTCCAAGAACGCGGCCACCAAGACCTTCGAGCAGTGCGCGGACGCGTACATGGCGGCAAAGGCCCCGGGCTGGAAGAACGCGAAGCACGGGGCGCAGTGGGCCGCCACCCTGAAGGCCTATGCCTACCCCGTGATGGGCAAGCTGCCCGTGCAGGACGTGGTGCTGGCACACGTCATGTCGGTGCTCGAGCCAATCTGGACGACCAAGCCGGAGACGGCATCGCGGGTGCGTAACCGTATCGAGCTCGTGATCGACTGGGCAGCTGCTCGCGGCTACCGCGACAAGGACAACCCCGCCCGTTGGCGTGGCCACCTCGACAAGCTGTTGGCCGCGCCAACCAAGATCGCTCGAGTACAGCACTTTGCAGCCCTGCCAATCGACGACATGCACTCCTTCATGGAGCGGCTGCGCCAAGTTCAGGGCATGGGCGCACTCGCGCTGGAGTTCGCGATACTGACCGCAGCGCGAAGCGGCGAGGCACGCGGTGCCACCTGGGCCGAGATTGACCGCGAGGGCAAGGTTTGGACCATACCCGCCGTGCGTATGAAGGGTGGTCGTGAGCATCGTGTCCCGCTGTCCGACGCCGCGCTGGTCGTGCTCGACAAGGCCTTCGCGATGCCGCGGCCAGAGGAGGGCGACTTGGTCTTCCCGGCGGCCCGAGGCGGGCCGCTCTCAGACATGACGCTGACCGCCGTGCTGCGCAGGATGAAGCTCGAAGCGACAGTCCACGGGTTTCGAAGCTGCTTCCGGGATTGGGCTGCCGAGCGCACCTCTTTCCCGCCCGAAGCGGCCGAGCTGGCGCTGGCCCACGCTGTCGGCAACAAGGTGGAGGCCGCCTACAGGCGCGGCGATCTGTTCGAGAGGCGCCGCGTGATGATGAACGCCTGGGCCGAGTTCATCGACCACGAGCCCGCGCAGGCCGACGTCCTACCGCTTCACGGCGCGACTCACGCCGTGGCTTAGCCACGGTGCCCGGCCGGCTGCCGGGCACCGTGACCCCTGCGGTTCGGTGGTGTCGACTCCACCGAAGTGAGGAGCAAGGGGAGTCGACGCAGAGCAGGCCCATGATGAGGGGCACGTGCCGGTTCGATTTCGTGGGTCTTCTCGCTAGAGGCGGCACCCGGTGGCAGGCATCACCGATCGTGGCGACGGCTACCTTGATGCCCTCGATTCCCAATATGTCGGGAAGACTCGCGCGCCTCGACCGGAGAGATTCCCCATATGGTGGGAAAGTCCTCGGTCGAGTGCGAGATGCCGTTTGGAGCGGCGTTGCGCCGCTTGCGTCTTGCAGCGGGCATGAGCCAAGAACGTTTGGGGCTGGAGGCGGGCGTCCAGCGCAACTTCATCTCACTCATCGAGACCGGGCAGAACCAGCCCACCATCACCACCATCGTTAAGCTGGCGCGGGCGCTCGGGATGCGGGCCTCTGAGCTCGTCGCAGAGGCTGAACGTCAGGAAGGCTGAACCGCTTCCTTTTGCTACGGAATCGCACTGCGCCCAGTGCGCCGGTGCTCGTGGAGCGGTACTCAGCTTGCTTGAAGCCATTCTCCCGATATATTGGGAGACCGAAACGCATAAACCATGGCAGTCACCCATCGTGCGCGACTGGATGGCGCCCGTCCGCTATGCCCTCGAAGAGCCGCAAGAACCCGAGCACTCCCAAGAGTCCTCCCGTCCTGGACGCGGTCCCGAAAGGCCGCCCTACCCTCGAAGGGTTGTGCTACCCCATCACCAGGGAGAGGATCGTGCTTGGCGGGAGCGGGAGGCCGCCCCTCCTCGGTACGTACTCGCCGTCATCACCCTACGGCGCTGACGAAGCATTTGGCGCGCGCCGCCCCGTAAAGCTGATCGCATGGTGCCCGCCGGACGCCGACCCACATCTGACGGGCGTGATGGTGCCGCAGGGGTCAGTGGTGACGCAGTCGTTGTGGTGGGACGCCCTAGCCGACCGGGTGACGGAGCTGGTGCTGGGCGACCCGGACCCGGAGGAGGCAGCCAAGTGGGCATGCCGGGCGCTGCGGGTGCCGGGCGTGGAGAACCCCAACCAAGCGGGGCAGTCGCTGGTGGAGGGCAACTTGGACCTGCTCGAGAACCTGTACCTCTCGATGGCGGCCTACGAGGATCCGTTTCCGGCTTCGGCCAGCGAGGAGTCGGAGGACGTGCGCGCGGCGATGGCTGAAACCGACCTTGAGTTGTGGATCAACCTCGCAGAGCCGCGGATGAGGTGATGCAGCGTGAAAGCCCCAATCATTCAAGGCGGAGGACGCTTCACCCTTCGGTCGCAAGTTGCTGATGCGGCTGTCGGGCTCATCCTGTGACCTGGGCCGTCATCACGTTCATGGCTGCCGCCGTGTTCTTCACGTTCGGCGCCGCCAGCAACGGCCTCCCGGCCTCGTGGCGCACGGTGCGCGAGGTTGTCGAGGCTTCCCTGATCGTGGTCGTCATCGTCGGCCTCGCTACTGGTGGTCGAGGGTGCTCGATGGCCCACACGACTTTCGACGAAGCGCGCGGCTCGCTCGTCGTGGCAGGGGGTGCTGTGTGACCGTGTCGGCTCATGAACACGATACAAACCGAGGAGTGCCGTGGGCATGAACGCAGCCACCCAACTTCGGCAAGTCATCGCCGAACGCCTACGCGAACTGATGGCAGCCAGCCCTGACCTCGACACCCAGGTCAAGCTGGCCCATCGGTCTGGGCTGTCACAGAGCACAGTTGCTCGCATCCTTTCCGCAGACTCCTCGGCCACGGTCGACTCCATCGCCAGCTTGGCGCGTGCCTTTGGCATCCCGCCCGCGTCCCTGCTGCTCAGCAACAAGGTCGACGTCGAACTGCTTCTGACCTCCCAGGCGGTCAGCTCAGAGGCTCGGCAACGTCTTCTTGGCGGCTACCGATGATGGCGATGAATGGTTTCATGGTGGTGGGGTGCACTGGGGCAGTCGGTTTTGCGGCCTAGGGTGAACACGCAGGAGCATCCGCCGTCCGGGCTATCGCTCGCTCATGTCCCATACGCAGTAGAGAAATCCCAGAAGCACGCTTGCTTCGGCCAGCCTCGGAATGAGCCTCTGGAGAAGCACCCGTGTATCTGCTGCCGTCAGACGCAGTTGGCCAGTCGCCAGTGCAAAGCCAAACTCGAGTGCAGCCTCCCCGTAGCTCCGATGCTGGTTCTCAAACACCTTCTCAAGGAACTCGCGCATGACTTCGCTTAGCTCAGGCGCGGCCGAGTAGTCGAGCTCGTAGGGGCGAGCTGCCCGCAGCAGACTCGCCTGCAAGACTCCATCGTTGAACCTGAGGAAGTTCTCCGGGTCGAGGACCACCATCTCATGCAATGTTGAGCGCAAGCACTTCGATGCCTCCTTGAATTCGCGCGCGGTCTGTAGCCCAGATGCCATGGCAAGAAAGCTTGCAGCCGCATGGTTTGCGGCTTCGAGTTGCCGGGCGTCCCCAGGACTCCAGTACACGAACCCGCGGGTGAGGCGCTGGGAAGCACCGGCTGCTGTCGGAAGAAATCCACCTGCTGCCTGAACCAGCACGTCGCCCACCAGCTGCAGCGAGCTTTGGACGGAATCCCTGTTCCAAGGCGAGTCAGCCCGAACCAGCATCTGCTCGGTCTTTTGCATTAGTGCGGCCCCACGCACCCAGGCCTGATCGGATCCGGAGTCACATCCAGTTGGCAGCGACAACCACTGAGAGAAGAGATATGGCCTGTTCGGGTCGCCGCTCTGCACCAGAAACTGACCCAGTCGTCTCCACGCCTCCTCTGACGTCGGTAACCCGACTCCGACCAGGAAGTGGCGGCTGGCGGCAGGGACGACCTCTCGAAGGTCGCGAGAGGCAGCCCGTAGCGCGTGTCCGTTACCCACAAGTGCCGCACAGGTCATGATCCCGGAAACAGAGGGCACGTCGATCGTGAAGAGATCCGTTTGCTGAATCACCAGCGGGCGCTTGCTGACCAAGGCGCCGATGGCGTCGGCGCAGTACTCTGCCAGCGCCTCTGCACCAGCGCCAGGCAAGTGCATAACATGGCTGACACTTGCCGGGGTCTTGGCACGGATCTCAGCTTCGACCCACTTTCTGAACTCAGGATTAGCCGCGATGCGGTCGCCGTCGAGGCTCACGACATCCGTGGCTGCCGGCAACCCTGGTCGGCGTCGATTCAGCCAACAAGCTTCGGCTCCAGAGAATTGATTAAGCAAGGTGCTGAGTGCGGCGGGTCTGTGGTCCTTCGAAAGCAACAGTGGACGCGGCCTCTTGCCCGTCGCCACGAAGTACTCGCCAGTCAAGTCGATCACGGTCTCTTCATGATCGACAGCACTGATTTCCCTGACCGGGAATGTTGGGACAGGCGGATAGCTGTCGCGTGCATAGACGATCGTGCTGCGCCGGCCTACCTCTGATACGTCAAGCAGCGTAATGAGCGCGGCCTCTGGCACCCCGCTGTCGGCGAAGCTGGCGGCCATCGACCCAGTGGTCGATGCGCTGATCAGCACCGCCTCATCGGCCTCAATGACAGCATGGAGCCCATCGATGCCATCGTGCGAGTGAAAGCTGTCGATACGCCAAGGTGTAGGAACTCGGCCCCCGCTACTGGAAACAATGTCCTCCACTGCGCGGGCGACGGCGTAGATACCCATCGTGTCGATATGCAGAGTGCCAACGCCTGAGAGCCGCGGCCACGCTGCAAGACAGACGCACAGGCCCACGAAGTAAGCGTCGATCTCGTCCCTCACCAGCTCGCTGGCCAGCAGAAAGTACTTGGACTTTCGCTTCGACGGGTGCCTGAACACATGGCCGGAAGGTGCAATCTGGAAGGCCCTGGTCTTGTCGACCAACCACGCAAGCCCAGTGCGTACGAGGACTGGCAGGTCCAGCTGGAAAGAGGCTCGCGACCGCTGGTCCCGGTGGATCAACTCAAGTCGGCCGTCCCTGAAGGCCCAGATTCCGACCTCCTTGAGGTAGTCGACCTGATCGGAACGACCTCGCTGCACAAGCCCGGTCGCGCGCTCCGGATTCGCACGCCATGTGTCCGCCAATTGATCCGCCACGCCTCCAAACGAGACCAGCGCAAGCACATCGGGCACCGGCGACCTCGTCTTAATCGCCGCCTGGATCTCGTCGTCGATCACCGACATGTCGAGATCCGATCTCCCAAAGAACACGCACACGGCGTCGATCAACTGACCGGTTGCCAGACAGGTGGTCCGGGAAGGGAACGATATGCTGCGCCTCATGCGAGTGGCCTCGGCATCGGAATGAATACTGTGATCAACGTACCCGCAACCCGCATGAGTTCGCGGCCATCGTCGTACCAGTCCTTGAATCCCGTGCTGACTTCACCTGCGCTCTTTCCCGGCGCAAAGCATCGGAAGATTGCCTGCCTGCCCGAGCGCACCCGCACCAGTCCTCCTGCTTTCTCTGCTTCGATGAGCACCTCGGTGAAGCCACCACCGGTTCCCCGTGTGAGCTTTGAGGAGACCCCCAAGCGAAGGCAACGTCGAAGCGCCTGAGCTTCTTCTTGGACCTCCATCTGGCTGTACTCTTTGCCGAGCAACCTCGATGCCATTCCCGGTCCCGAGTCCAGGAAACTGAAGCACAGGCCGGCGACCTGGCGGTTCCGCGACTGTCGGTCGAAAAGCGCACTCCAGTACTTCCGAAGCTCTTCATTGCCGGTCAGATCGTTCTGGGATTCGACATCATTGAGCACAACCCAGCTGACAAACACAAGTTCGACGTGCCGGCGGTAGGGCTGCCCGGCGATGTCGGTGATCGCGTGGTCCTGGGTGTTCTCGAACAATTCGTGGGTGAGCGTGGCGAGCGCCGAAACGGTGCTGTCATCGAGAACATCTGCGGCATTGGGATACGCCCGCAATGCCAGCCCGCGCACGGTCGACTTGAGGTCGAACTTATCCTTCACCGAGTGTGGCGAGGCGGTCCGGAACAGCGGCTTCAGGTACTGAAGCTCTGCACCACTGACGCACAGCAGATCGACCGTGCGGCCCTTCACAAGCCTATCGAAGGCTCCCTTGTAGGCCGCCGCAATGCGGTCTTTGCCGGAAAGCAGTGCCTCTGCCCGGTGTACAGAGGAGCCGGCGACCTTGATGCTTCCGGCGATCGACATGATCGCGAGACCAACCGAATAGCCGCATGCCTCTCGAAGGACAACCTGGGGATCGTCATCTGCGTTCGACAGGAGATTCAGGCAATTCTTTGGGTTCAGGCGGGCCCAGGTCAGAAGCAGTTGCAGAAAGGCGGCGTCCCGTATTGCGCCACGGCGCTTATCGAGCGCCGTCGCGAACACAGAGAGGTCTCTTCCCCGATACGCGTGGACGGTTGCGATAGCGCGATCGATCTCCTCGAGGGAATCGATGGCGGTGAGACGGAAGTCGACAGCGGTGGTCATTGGCTTTGCCGAGAGATGTCAGAGTCTGCATCACCGAAGACCACCTTCGATGCAATGCTGCCCGATTAGTCCATGCTAATGGTCACGGAGAGCACCGGTATCTGATGCAAGAGCGTGTTCGCCCCATCTAGGACTTACCGCCCTCGAACGAGCCCGGGGCACGCGTGACGAACGTGGTGAACCCTGACTTCTTGTGCAGGCTCTCACGCTCGGCCTTACTGCGAGCCCTTCGAAGGCGCTCAAGACGTTTTAGGTCCTCGGCATTCTGTGTCTTCGCCAATTGGTTCTCCCGCTGCACCCCCGCCGCTGAGTTCGCTGTGGCTGCTGGAGTCGCCTTGACCTCTGGTGGTGGCGATGCCGCGGCGCCTCGCGGTTCCTTGTCTTTGCGGCGGGCACCAGTTTCGTTGCGGCTTGCGATGCCCCACAGGAGAGTCGTCTCCTCGGGGGTCAACTCAAGTAGAGGAATGGCTTGTCGCAGTAGCTTGGCTCCATACGCGGGAAGCGGGACCGCCTTCTTCGGGCTCGCCTTCCTGGCGACTTTGGGCTTCTTCGCTGCAGTTTTGGGCACCATCTTGCGCTCCTTCAACCTCTGTGTCGCGTCATGGGTGTCGATAGGGCGAATCCGGCTCTAGCTGGAACAGGCCGCCCGCCCGATGCACTACGCGGTGAAGTTCTGAGCCGGAAACCGCTCATACACATGCTCAAACACCGCCGAGCACTTCTGCGAGAAGAGCGCCCGGTCATAGGCCTGGGGCAGTTCATCCAGTGTGTCCTCGATGGCCATCTTCAGCGTGGCCCGCGCCGCGGCCTTCTGGCGCCAGTTGAGCACCAGCAGGCCCTCTAGCTTGGCCAGCATCACCTTGGCCACCTTCTTGACCTCATCACGCTCTGCGGGGCTCAGTTCCGGGGCCGGTCGGGTCAGGATGTCGAAGATGACGAGTTCCTCCTGGCTGAGGTTCTCGCGCACGTGGCGCTGCTCCTCCTCGTCCAGGCTGTTTGAGAGATTGACCAGCTCGCGGAAGAGCTCTTCGATGCTGCGGCTGCCTGCGTTGTAGCTCTCGATCAGGGTCTCGAACTTCTCGGCAAAGTCGGCGCGCGCCGGGTTGGCTTCGATCATCTTCTCCAACTGCGCGCGGACGGCGGCCTTCAGTACCTCGATGTCGGTCTTCTGGTGTTTGGACTGTTTGAACTTGCTGGCCAGGGCCTCGAAATTGATCTTCGAGAGGTCAAGCGCCGGCACCGTACCTTCGCGGATGGCGTGGCCGGTGATGGAGTCGTCGAGCAGCGCGTTGATGCTCGCCATGACGCCGCCGATGTCGGGCGGGTTCGGATTGAGCTTAGTGCGGATGGCATCCGCCAGGGTCGCAAGGCAAGCCACGCGCCCAACGTGCGCCAGTGCCGCCAGATCGGGCTTGACCGCGCGGTACAGGGTGCCCACCAGCCGCTCGTGGCCGAAGAAGTCTCGGCGCACGGCATCGGGCGAGATCAGGGCGTCCACGCCATCGTCGATCTTGTTCAGACGCTGGAAGTCACCGACCGGCAGTGCTTCGATGGCGGCAAGGTCCAGGCCGTGGCTGGCGCAGAACGCGGTGGCGCTCTCGATCGCTCGGACCAGGGCCTGGGCCAGCTCAGCCTTGTCGCGCACGGGGTTGGCGCTGCCACCGCCCTTGCCGTAGAGGGCCAGTGCCTTTTCCAGCGAGGCGAAGACGTTCGCGTAGTCCACGATCACACCGCTGTGCTTGCCGGGGAACACCCGGTTGGCCCGTGCGATGGTCTGCATCAGCGTGTGGTTGCGCATCGGCTTGTCCAGGTACACCGTCGAGCAACTCGGTGCGTCGAACCCGGTGAGCCACATGGCGCAAACGAACACCAGCCGCAGGGGGTCTGTGGTGTCCTTGAACTTCTCATCCAGCCCTGGCTGTGAGTCGTTCATCCGCTTGCGGTGTGGCTCGATATCCAGGCCCAGTGCGGCCATCTGGGCGATCTCGTTCTGGCCCGGCGACACGATCACGGCCATGTCCGTCGAAGTCAGGGCATCCAGGCGGCGCTTGAGCTCGGCCTTGCGCACGTCGCGCCGTGCCTGCTCGGCAGACTGCTCGCTTCCCAGGGGGCGCATGGCCAGTTTGCCCAGCTCAGTGCGCACATCGGTGATCGCGGCCGCCCAGTGGGCCTGCACCTTGTCGTGCATGCGCAGGGCGGTCGCCTTGTCGATGGACACGACCATCGCCTTGCCGAAGAAACCGCGGTCGAGGAAGTGGCGCACGATGTCGCGGGCCACAGCCTCCAGCCGGTCGTCGCGGGTGATGAGGTGGTACTGCCGGCCCAGCTCTCGCTCCAGCCGCGCCTCCTGGTCGGGATCGAGAGATGCGCTCTCGATGAGCTCGTAAATCTCGTCGTTGAGGTCAGCGTTGACCAGCTGCAGCTCAGGTGTGCGGTTCTCGTAGAACAGCGGCACCGTGGCGCCGTCCTCGATGGACTGCTGGAAGTCGTAGATCGACACGTAGTCCCCGAAGACCTCGCGCGTCCGCTCCTCTCCTGCAATCAGCGGTGTACCGGTGAAGGCCAGGAAGGTGGCGCGCGGCAGCGCGGCGCGCATGTTCAGCGCCAGCGTGTCGTATTGGCTGCGGTGCGCCTCGTCGGTCAGCACGATCACGTCGCTGCGGTCGCACAGCACCTCGGTGGACTGGAACTTGTGCACCAGCGTGAAGACATAGCGGTGGTTGCCGCCCAACAGCTCCCGCAGGTGCGCGCCGCTCACGGCGTGGCTGTCGGCCGCCTCGCCCACCGCGCCCGTGGCCTTGAAGGTCTTGGCGATCTGCTCGTCGAGTTCCACCCGGTCGGTCACGATCACGAAGGTCCAGTTGCCCGGAAGCCGACGCAGCACCTTCTGGGCAAAGAACACCATCGAAAAACTCTTGCCGCTGCCCTGGGTCTGCCAGAACACGCCGCCCCGGCCGTGGCCACGGCTGCGGGCCTCCAGCATCGAGGCGATGGCGTTGTTGACGCCGAGGAACTGGTGGTTCTGCCCAATGACCTTGACCAGCCCCGCCTTGTGCTCTGAGAACAAGGTGAAGTTCTCGTGCAGGTCCAGCAGGCGCACTCGGTCGCAGGTGCCACGCAGCATGACCTCCAGCGACACGCGGCGCGGCTCGTCCTCACGCTCGATGCGCTTCCACTCGAAGAATCGCTCCCAGTCGGCGGTGAGCGAACCAACGCGGCTGTCGGTGCCGTTGCTGGCGATCACCAAGGCGTTGAACCAGAAGAGCTGGGGAATCTGCTGCTTGTAGTGGGTGAGGTTCTCGTCGAAGGCCGCCCGCGCCGGTACGCCCGGCTTTTTGAGCTCGATCACCACCCAAGGCAGGCCGTTGACGAAGCCCACCAGATCAGGCCGGCAGGTGTAAAGATCGCCCACCACGCTGAACTGGTTGACCAGCAGGAAGTCGTTCTGCTCGGGCCGCTCCCAGTCCACCACGCGCACCCGCTCGGTCTTCTGGCCACCTTTGAGCGGGTCAGGAATCGACACCGGGATGCCGTCCTTCAAGAGCCGATAGACCTCCCGGTTCGCAGCCTCCACGCTCATCGCTGAGCGATCACGTGCGAGCTCGTCGACGCCTGTCTGGATCGCCTCGGCGGGAAGGCCGTCGTTCAGCTTCACAAGCGCGGCGCGGAGTCTTTCGACCAGCACCACCTCGCCCTTGGTCTCCCGGCCCAGCGTGCCGCCGGGGCCAAAGGTCTCCTCCAGCGCCGACACCGTCTGCCAGCCCAGGGTGCCGAACAGCCCTATGGCGGGCTGCTCGACGAGCTGGTCTTCGGTATAGGCGTGTGCGCTCACGGCAACGCTTTGACAATCGGCCGAAGGACCGCGTCCATCCTGAGCAGCCGCCGAGTGATCCAGTCCAGGTACTCGGCCCATCTCAACTCATCCTCAAGCGAGGCATCTGGATACCAGGACGCAACCCGGCAGGCCTGGGCATCTGGAAGTTCCTGCCAGTCCAGCGGGAAGCCCAGCGCGGATTCGATGGCCTGCTTCTGCGACGACAGCTGGGCGAAGTGCTGCTTGGCCTGCGGGCCCGGCATCCACAGCTCGACGCCCAGGCGTTCATCGCGGGTGTTGGCGGTGATGTTGAGGCCGAAGCCGGACCGGCCGATCGAGTTGTTCAGCCAGTGCTGCGGGCGCGGCTTCTGCGGGCGGATCTGCGGGGCGTCCCTGGCCAGCCGCTCGATCAGCGCCGTCCAGAACTTGAACTGCAACTGCTTGGTGGGCGAGGCGCTGGCGGCGGCGCGCGCCTGCTCGCGGCCCGCCTTGGCCCAGTCGTTGGGCTTGACCACCACCTCGAACTTGGGCGCCAGGGGCGAGTCGCCGATGCGCCACAGCTCGATCTGTACGCCAAAGAAGCTCAGGTCGTCGGTGGTGTTCTCGTTCAGGAACTGCAGCGCGGCCACATGCTCGGGGCGGAAGGACTCCGCCACCCAGATCACCTTGCGCGCGCCCACGCCCGCCGCATAGGCCAGGATCTGGCCGAGGTGCTTGTGGTCGGTCTCGGCGAGCTGGTTCTCGATCACCACCTGCTGGTCACCGTCGGTGCACAGGATGTCGAGCTTGAAGTCACCCACCCAGTGCTCGGTAGCTACCGCCTCCAGCTCGCTCAGGCCCAGAGCCTGCGCCAGCACGTCGAGGTTGGCGGCCTCGGCCAGCCAAGGCGTGAAGTCGCCCGCCTCATGCTTCCAGGCTTCGCGCAGCGGCACGCGTTCGAGCTTGCTCAGGGGCCTGGCGGGCGGCATGGCTCAGGCGGCCTCAAGTTCGTCCAGCGCGATCTGGCCGGATAGGAGACGGGGGAGAAGGAGATCGCGGGTGCGGCGGAGACTACTAATTTGCTCGACCAACAACTCGATTCGCTGCCGAATTGGTCTAGCAATCTCTTCATAACGCTCCATCGTTGCGAATGACGGGCATGGAACATTTAGGCGGACGATGCCCTTTACGTTCAGGCTATCCATAATAGTTCCGAGGTCCTTCTTCTTCGCCACTTCGGATTCCATATGCGACGACAGCAAATACTCGATCAGAAAGGTAGGGGTAAGCTTCTCGGGGCGCGCGCGAATCGCTGTCATATTCCTACCCGGCGCGACTTTCACACCGGCGGGAATCTGGGCGACTGCGCCGACTCGCCCGACATTTGTTACAACGCAGTCACCTTGACGAAGTTCAATCCGGCTCGTCCAGAGTCGGTAGTCGTCAGCGCTGATCCGAAACACTTTCGACATATCAAGCTTGCCGCCTTCGCCGATGTTGTTCAGTTGCAGCAAGATTCCAGGTCCACTTTCATACTCAGATGGCTTTCTTGAGTGCAGGCAATCAACCACTTCGGCGACATCCTGCATTTCTTTCACCTCCCACCCCTCCGGAATCTCCCCCAGCGGCGACGCGACGCGCGGATGGTTCTCGTGGCCGGGGAAGCGGAACTGGACGAACCACTCGCGGTAGAGGGCGCGGGCCATCGACTCCAGGATCTTGATGCGCCGCTGGCTGTTTTCGATCAGGTCGTCGTAGGCAGAGAGGATGCTGGCGATGCGGCGTTGAATCGAAATCGGAGGCAGCAAGAACTCATAATCGAGAATCTGCCTCCCACTGATATGCGGCACATTTACGCCGGTGGTAATGGGTTTGACGTAAGACTCAAACCCAGGACCGCCAATAACGAAGCGAAGAAATCCTTGATCAAGCTTCGGTGTATTGCTTCGAAGCCGAGAGCACCGCTGGACAAGCAAGGCTCTAGGAGCGTCGCTGCGAATGTAGGCCCACTTAAGCCCGGCTGGCACCCACGGGCGGTCCATCGCCACAACCACGTCACCGGTTCGAAGATGATACTTTTCAAAGGCCGACCACTCCGCTTCAGGCCAGCGTTTTGAGATGTCCCACAGGATATGGCCTTGGCTGACGTTTTCCCCTTTTACGAGTGCAATGTCATCGGCCTTGTCTGTGAATCGCTCGCTCTTGAAAGCGAAGCCCGCGAGAAGATCGACGCAGTCTCCCAATTTCGCTGCTAGGAACGCGGCCATCCTCACGCCCCCAAGATCCCAGCAACATTCGCCGCAATCGTCCGCTCCAACTCCCGCGCCTGCGCGTTCAGCGCCTCCAGCTCCTCGTTGAAGCCCTGCAACTGCGTGCGAAAGTCTTCGTCGCTGACTTCCTCCCCCGGCGCCACGCCCACATAGCGCCCCGGGTTTAGCGACCAGCCCTGGGCCTCGATCTCGGCCAGCGTCGCGGCCTTGCACAGGCCGGGCACATCGGCATAGGCCGGCTGCGGGCCGAACACCTCCTTCAGCTTGGCCTCGGCCTCGGCGCCGCCCTGCGTGAAGTCCGGCGCCTCGCCGCGGTACAGCCGCACCAGGTTGGCGATGAACCCGATCTGCGCCGGCGTCCAGTCGCGGTGGGCGCGGTCCACCTGGCGGTAGATGTGGCGGGCGTCGATGAAGAGCACATGGTCGGCATGGTGCGCGCGCTTAGCCTTGCCCCGGTCCAGGAACCACAGGGTGCAGGGCAGCGTGACCGTGTAGAACATGTTGGGGCCCACGGCCACCATCACGTCCACCGCGCGTGCTTCGACGAGCTTCTGGCGAATCTCCTGCTCGCTGCTGCGGGCATCGGAGGCCGAGTTGGCCATCACGAAGCCGGCGCGGCCTTGCGCGTTCAGCGCGGAGTGGAAGAGCTGGATCCACAGGTAGTTGGCGTTGTCCGTGCGCGGCAGCCCGAACGGAAAGCGCCGCGCCGGGCCGACCATGTCTTTCAACCGCTCCTTGTCCACCGCGTTCACGTTGAAGGGCGGGTTGGCCAGCACGAAGTCGAATTGCCCGGTGGCCGAGTGCGGGTCGTCGTAGTAGCTGTTGACGTTGCCGCCGTGGCGGATGTCCCCTTCCAGGCCATGCACCGCAAGGTTCAGGCGGGCAAGGCGGCCGGTTTCATCGGTCTTCTCCACGCCGCAGATGGACAGTTCCGCGGCCGGGTTCTTGTGATGCTCGGCCACGAAGCGGGCCGACTGCACGAACATGCCGCCCGAGCCGCAGGCCGGGTCGAGGATGCGGCCGTGGAAGGGCTCGATCACCTCGGTGAGCAGCTTGACGATGCTGGAGGGCGTGTAGAACTCGCCGCCGCCCTGGCCCTCGCTCATTGCGAACTCGCCAAGGAAGTATTCGTAGATCCGGCCAAAGGCGTCGAAGTCCAGCGTGGCGGGAATCTCCGAAACCTTCTTGAGCAGATCCTTCAGCAGGGTGCTCGTGAAGAGGTAGAAGGTCTTGGGCAGCACCCCGGCGAGTTGGGGGTTGTGCTTCTCAATCTCGCGCATGGCCGCGTTGACCTTGGCGCCAATGTCGGCGGCTTCAGGCAGGGCCAGCAGGTAGTCAAAGCGCGCCTCGGGTGCGAGGTACAGGACGTTGTCGGCGTGATACGCGGTGGGTTCGTCGACCCGGCTTCCCCGCCTGGACGATGCACCAGACTGCTCAAGCTTCGTCCGCTGCGCGGCAAAGCGCACCTCAGCGAAGCGTAGAAAAATGAGGCCCAGGATCGGGCCGGAATACTCCTGAGCCTTCAGGCCGGAGTTGGCCCGGAACTGATCGGCCGCGTCCCACAGGCGCTTTTCGAGGGTGGCGGAGGCGGCATCCTTCGCAGTTGGGGCAATCCAGCGCAATGAAGTCTCCCTGAATTCTCAGTCGGGTGGGCGTCTACATCTGCCATCCGGAAGCTGGCGGATGGGTACGCCAGTCGACCAGCGGCACCGATGCGCGCCCTTGTAGCCCGTAGTTTGCCGCGTCTCAGCCTGGGGGTGTCGCTTTTAGGGCAATGGGGCCGAGCGAAATCGCGAACCCCGGGCGGCGGCTTGGGGTACTGAGGTTCGCCAGGGTGGTGGGATGTAGGGGTGGCTCGGCGCCGCGCGTGCTCGGAGAGTCACGTTTTGGTGAAGCGGAAGAGAGGAATGCCGTTCAACGATGAGTTCATCGAGCCTTGACTCCTGGGGAAGTCCCTGTAGAGGGGTTGGGCCTCGACGCTCGGCGCCGGATCGGTGCTGTTTGTGCCGCGTTCACTTGGCCTCCTCCCTGCGCACCCGAATCCCACCAAAGTGTGGGCTTCCGACTGCTTCCGTCAGTGGTGTGGTGGGTTGGCGAAGCGCCTTGCACACGTAGCGAGTCTTAAATCGTCGGACTTGCAAATGGGAGATTGTGCGCTCCACGCACTCCATCGCATAACCTTGGGCCATCTCAAACCATTCTCGGCTGTCGACTTGGTTTTTAACTCGCAAGTATGTTCCGAGACGCTTGTGGAGTTCGTGTTCAACCTCACGAGGTTTCCCGATTTCGAAGAAGAATAGGATCTCGAGGTGCGGTAGTTCAGTTCGCTTCTTCAATTCGATCTGTCGGTCAGTCGGATGCCTACTCGTAACTCCGATTTTTACAAGTCCTGGACGTTGCATAGACCACATACCGTACACAAAACCGCAGTAAGGGTTGTAGTCTGTGCTGTGATTCGTATTAATTTTCTTTGGACGCCAGTCCCTTGACGCGGCTCGGACTATGGCTTGTAGATCTTCGGAGCATATGCGTGGATGGCGATGCGCAAAAGATGCCCACTCTCTCTCAGCCACGGCAAACGCATGAAGATTCTCTTTGGTAGGTGATTGAAGATAGGACTCCAGTGCTTCCAGAGCCTTCTCCGCCGCCGTCCGAATCCCACCGGTGTGGGCTCGCGCGGTCGTCCGGGCCTCGACTGTTCGATACAGCAATTGAAGCTGTTTGTCTGGCTCAGGGCGTGAGTCTTCGGGGGGCATGACTTCGAGGCCTAACGCTTTAGCACCTACGCGTAAACACTCGTAATGGCACCATAGAAGGCTAGAAGAACTCCGAATAGCTGCAACTTGAAACCACCGACAGTTACATGCTGAACGCGCGCCTCAAGAGAGGCAATTTGACTCAAGGCTGTACCGAGTTGGCCCTCGAGTTCAACACGCTGCTTGGTGATTTGCTGCTGGAACGCCAAATGCTCTTGTGTGTTTCTTACGACTAGATCTTGGAGCTTCTGTTCAACGTTCGCAATGCGCTCCTCAAGACTCTTCGGTATGGAACTGACCGCTACTGTAGCGGTTCCGGTTGTCGATACGGTACTTGTTCCCGAGGCTGAGACCGTGATCGGTGGCCTCTTTATCGGGA
>JBIPMZ010000198.1:0-4807 GCA_044376165.1 Cyanobium sp. | reverse complement strand
CAGGAATCGGTCAAGAACATCTCCGAGTTCATCGGTCGCCTCAACCAGGTGATCGTCTCAGCTTTTGGTGTGTGGCTGATCATCGAAAACCAAATTGGCGTGGGCGAATTCTTCGCCTTCCGCATTCTCTCCGATCAGGTCACGCGGCCGATGGTCAGCCTCGTCTCCACCTGGCAGTCCCTCCAGTTCACCAGCAACCAGCTCAAGCTCGTGGGCGATGTGGTCGATCGCCCCACCGAGCAGACGCTCGCCGAAGCCCAGAACATCCCCATGCCGCCGCTGCAGGGCAAGGTGGAATTCCGCAACGTGAGCTTCCGCTTCAACGAGGACGGTCCGATGATCCTGCAGGGGGTGAATCTCGAGATCCCCGCCGGAGCCTTCGTCGGCCTGGTCGGCGGTTCGGGCAGCGGCAAGTCCACCCTGCTCAAGCTGCTGCCCCGCTTCTACCGTCCCCAGGAAGGCGCGGTGCTGATCGATGGGCTCGACATCGGCAAGGTAGAGCTTTATTCCCTGCGTCGTCAGATCGGCGTGGTCCCCCAGGATTCGATCCTCTTCGAGGGCACTATCCGTGAAAATCTGCTGCTCGTCAAGCCCGATGCCTCCGCTCAGGAGTTGATGCGCGCCGCCCGGATCGCCTGCGCCCACGATTTCATCATGAACCTGCCCCAGGGTTACAACTCGAAAGTTGGCGAACGCGGATCCGGTTTGTCGGGTGGTCAGCGCCAAAGGCTTGCCTTAGCCCGGGCTGTTCTGCAGAATCCCCGCATGCTGATCCTCGACGAAGCCACCAGCGCCTTGGATGCCAGCACCGAACGCCAGCTGTGCATCAACCTCTTCGAGGCCTTCCGCGGCCGCACGGTGTTCTTCATCACCCACCGCCTCTCCACCGTCAAACCGGCAGACTTCATCGTGCTGATGGACAAGGGCGGTGTGATGGAGGTAGGCGACCATCAGCAACTCATCGATCTGCGCGGCTGGTATTACTCCCTCTACCGCAGCCAGAGCCAGGAGGGGATCAGCTGATGGGTCGCGATGCCTCGAGCTTAATTGACCTTTACGAGCGCTTCCTCGGCCGCAAGCGCTTCCGGGCCACCCCCCCCTCCCCTCCAGCCCGCGGCGAGGTGGATCTCGTGGGCCCTGCCACCCCCACCTCTTTCGGCGCTGACCCCGCCTCTCCGCCTCCCAATCCCTTCCAGTCCGGTGCTCCGGCTACCCCGGGCGCGCCGCGGAAGCCGCGGGCGCCGTGGAGCTTCCAGCAGACCGTGCTGCTCACCCGCAAGAGCCGCAGTTCCACGGTGCTCGTCTGGACGGCCGTGGGCAGTGTGGCCGCCGTCATCCTCTGGGCCTGTGTGGCGCCGATCGCGGAAACCATCGCTGTGCAGGGCAAGCTCGAACCCGACAACAACACCCAGCGCATCGACACACCGGCGCCGGGAGTCGTCGAGGCCGTGCTGGTGCGCGAAGGCCAGAGGGTTCGCAGGGGCGATCCCCTGGTGCGCTTCGATCTGCGCGAACCGCGCAGCAAGCTCGCCGCAGCCGAAAGCATCCGCCAGCAGCTGATCAACGAAAACCAGATCGCTGCCGCCACCCTCGGCGACGCCCGCGCCACGGCCCGTCTCAGCCCCAACCAGCGCCTGCAGCTCCGCAGTCAGTCCCAGGAATTTGCCAGCAGGCTCGAGAGTGCCCGTCAGGATCTCCGCAAAGCCCAAGTGGTGCTCGCCGGCCATCGCAGCGACCTGACCACTTACGCCAACATCGCCAACCGCTATGCCGAGCTCGTCGGCCAGGGTGCAGCCAGCGAGCTCCAGCTCATCGAGGCCCGTCAGCAGGAGGAGCAGGCCCGTAATGCGGTGGCCGCAGATCTGCGCGAGATCGCTCGCCTCGAGGCCGTTCTCGCCAACGTCAGCGCAACCACCAACGTCGACCTGCGCCGCAAGATCGAGCAAAACCTGAGCGAGATTGCCAGGAACGACAGCGAGATTCGTCTCGCCAAGCTGCAGATTCAGAACGGTCTGCTCATCGCCCCCGCCGATGGCACCGTCTTCGACCTGGAGGTGAGACCCGGCAGCGTGGTGGCCCAGGGCACCGGCATGAGTGCCGACACCAGCAGCAAACCGCTGCTGAGGATCGTGCCCTTTGATGCCCTGCAAGCCCGCGTTTACATCCCGAACCGAGCGGTTGGCTTCCTGCGGCCCGGCCTGCCGGCTGATCTCTCGATCGACACCTTTGAGGCCGGCGATTTTGGCTACATCCCGGCCGAGGTGATTCGCATCGGCTCCGATGCCCTCAGCCCGGATGAACAGAAGCGTGTGCTCGGCACCGATTCCACAGGTCTTTACTATCCTGCCGTTCTAAAACTCTCACGACAAAACATCAAACTCAACCGCACCAAGGTTCCGCTGCAGTCCGGCATGACTCTCACGGCAGACATCAAGCTGCGCGAGCGTCGTCCGATCAACATCCTCTTCAGTTTCCTCGAGGATCAGCGCCGCAATCTTGAGCGACTCCGCTGATCCTCTTCGCCCCATGTCCCAGCCGCCGAAGCTTCAGGATCACCCCTGGTGGAATCATTTGCCAGAGCACAAGCGCCATGCGGCCCGCTCCCGATCCCGCTGGCGCCAGCGCAAAGAGCGCTTCTCCCAGCGCCGCAACCTCATCGCGACGACGACGCTGCTCTACCTGCTGGTCTGCCTCATTCCCCTTCTGTTTGGAGCCAGTACGGTCAGCGTTCTGGCCCTGATGCCCATCCTGTTGATGCCCGCCTTGCTGGCGATGATCTGGTGGCTGGCGTGGAAGGAATTCCACGATTGACCCGCCAAAGGGCGCCAGCCCCGACTCATCCCCCGATTCCCTGCAGGGGATTGGGGCTCGGCTCCGGCGACGCCTCCCCCAGGAGCTGGGAGCCGTAGAGGGTGGCCATCTGCTGCCGCAGCCAGGCGGGCAGATGCTGCTCCCCCCCGCCGAAGGCGATCTTGCCCGGCGGGTAGAAGGGCAGCACCGCCATCAGCGCATTCAGGGATCCTGGCGCACTCATGTCGGCCACGAAGGCCGCCAGCTGGTTGCGCAGAAAACGATCCTCCTCCTGGAACAGCACCCGCGAAAAGCCGCTCGCCAGCAGCTCCTGGTACAGGCGCCCGAACTGCGGGCTGCTGTAGAGCGCTTCCATCTGGGCGGGCTGGGCATCCAGCCAGATCTGACCCAGCAGCCGCCGCAGCTCCGCGAGCTGTGCCAGCACCTGCGCGTCGTTGGGATCGATCACGAACAGGTTGATCAGGCCGCTCATGCGGCGCTGGAAATCCGGATCCTGCACGATCGCCAGCGCCTCCGCCCCACGCTGCTGGGTCAAGCGCGGCAGGGCCGGCTGGGCCGGCTGGGCGGGCTGGGCGGGCTGGGCGGGGCCCCGCATCCCGAGGCCGGGGGCCGGGCCATAGCTCTGACCCACCGGGTTGAGCAGGCCAGCGGGCTGCCACACACGGGCCAGCAGGGCTGGATCGAACAGGCGCGCGTAATCCTGCAGCAGCCAAGCGGGGACCTGTCGCTGCGGATCCTCCACCCGCATCTTGCCCGGCGGGAAGTAGGGCATCAATCCCAACAGAAGGTTGGGGGTTTCAGGCCGCTCGAAGCTGGCGGAGAGCCGTTCGGCCAAGGTGCGGCGCCAGGTCTGCTCCTCCGGAAGCAGGGGCTGCTCCGACAGGCCGCTGCTGAGCAGGAGCCGATAACAGTCGCCGATGGCCGACCCGTAGAGAAACTCCAGCTGGTCCACGGGGGCCTGCAGCCAGAACTGGGACAAACATTGCCGGGCGAGCCGGGCCTCCTCGAAGGCCAGCGGGGTGGGATCGCTCTGGGCCCGGCGCAGGATCGCGATCAGGCGAGAGGTGGACCAGGGGGAGATGAGCGGAGTGGCCCCCAGCCAGGTGGCCGACCGCCGTGGTTCCTCCACGAGGGTGTCGAGCGGGGGGGGGGAGCTGTAGGGCGAACGGAGATTGAACAGTCTGCTCCAGATCGACATTCAACCCCGTGAAGCTCCCTGGGATCGTAGAGGAGCGGGATCGCCTGTCCCAGCACCACGGGGCCCTGTTCCCGGGCTCAGGGGACGGCCGCGGGGCCCGGATTCCTCCAGCGCACCAGCGCCTGCAGCACCTGCTGAATCGGAGGCTGCCAATCCCAGGGCTTCTCCTGCCGAAACAACCGCATCGATGGATACCAGAGGCTGGTGGACAGCTGCCGCCCCCAGCGCGGCGCCGCGTAGAACGGGAGCAGCACCCACACGGGCCGCTGCAGGCAGCCGGCCAGGTGGGCCATCGCCGTATCCACGGTGATCACCAGGTCGAGTTCGGCCACCAGCCGCGCGGTTTCGCCGAAGTCCGCGTCGGGGGCCAGCTGGGCTTCGAAGTCCCCGCTCCAGGGAGTGGCCAGGTCCCGGTCGTCCCCGAACTGCAGCGCCACACACCCACAACCCAGCCCGACCAGCCCTTCGATCAGCAGGCCCAGGGCGTCATGGTCTAAACTGCGCAGCCAATATTCTCGGATGGCGTGCGGATCCTCCAGCTTTCGCCCTGCTTTCCACACCAGGCCGACGCGCAGGCGCCTGGCCTCCCGGGGCGCAGGGGCGGGCCAATCCGGGCAGGACAGGGCGCTGACGGGAACACCGATCGGCGCACAGCCCAACCAGTTCGGCAGGCTCAGCAGCGAGACGTGCGCACCGCCCCAGGCAGGAGCCCGCTCCGGCGGCTTGGCCACCACCACGGGCTGGGGTGACTGCTCCCAAAGCACATCCCGCAGGAAGCTCACCAAGCCCTCCTCCACC
>JBIPMZ010000197.1:0-4844 GCA_044376165.1 Cyanobium sp. | reverse complement strand
CGAGATTCATGTAGACGTGTGGAGCGGCAACCATCCCTTCTACACCGGTACCCAGAAAATCCTCGATACCGAGGGCCGGGTCGATCGCTTCATGCGCAAATACGGGATGGGCGGCGCCGATAAAGCCGTGGCGAAGAGCCCCACCGCCAAGCCCTGACCCCCCTTGCGCGTGCCCCCCGGCCGCGCACCCTTTCCCATGGATCCCGCCCTGCTCCGCGACCGTCTGGAGGCCAGTGCTCAGGCCTTCACGCTGCTGGAGCGTCAGCTGGCTGACCCCTCCATCGCGGCGGATCCCAGCCAGTTGCAATCCCTGGCGCGGGAGCGGGCTCGCCTGGAGCCGATCGTGCACGACACCCACCAGCTGCAGCTGTGGGAGCGGGAGCAGCGGGAGGCCCTGCAACTTCTCCAGGCCACCCGCGATTCGCCGGAGGAGGAGGAGCTGGCGGCCCTGGCGGCCGAGGAGCTGGAGCGGCTGGAGGGACGGTTGGCGGCGTTGCGGGAGCGGCTCCTCGTGGCCCTGCTGCCCCGGGATCCTCGGGATGAGCGCAGTGTGATGGTGGAGATTCGCGCCGGAGCGGGTGGCGATGAGGCGGCGCTGTGGGCGGGCGACCTCGCCCGGATGGTGGAGCGCTACGCCATGGCTCGGGGCTGGCAGGTGCGGCCCCTCAGCGCGTCAGAGGCGGAGTTGGGGGGCTTCAAGGAGTTGATCCTCTCGATTCAGGGGGAGGGGGTGTACAGCCGGTTGAAGTTCGAGGCGGGGGTGCATCGGGTGCAACGGGTGCCAGCCACCGAATCCCAGGGCCGGGTGCACACCTCCACCGCCACCGTGGCGGTGATGGCGGAGGCGGATCCGGTGGAGGTGCAGCTCGATCCGAAAGACCTGGAGATCAGCACGGCTCGCTCCGGCGGCGCCGGTGGCCAGAACGTGAACAAAGTGGAAACGGCGGTGGATTTGTTCCACCGTCCATCGGGTATCCGCGTGTTCTGCACCCAGGAGCGCTCCCAGCTGCAAAACCGGGAGCGGGCGCTGGAGATCCTGCGGGCCAAGCTGCTGGAGCGCCAGCGGGCGGAGGCCGCCGCCGCGGAGAGTTCCGAGCGGCGGGCCCAGGTGGGCAGCGGCGATCGCAGCGAGAAGATCCGCACCTACAACTACAAGGACAACCGGGTGACCGACCACCGGCTGGGGCGCAATTTCTCCCTCGACAGCGTGCTCGCGGGGGGGCTGGATGATGTGATCGAGAGCTGCATCGCCGCTGAGCAGGGCGCCAAGCTCGAGGCGCTCACCCGGCAGGCGGCAGGGTTGGCCTAGGGCCGCTCAGAGCCCGATCACATACTTGGCCCATTCGCGGTTTTGGCCAGCACTGATGCGGCGCACCGCCTCGAAGCTCAGGCTGCCGGGCGGGCGGCGGGGCTCTCGATTCAGGGCCATGCCCGCCTCCCGCGGCGTGCGGTTGCCCTTGCGCACGTTGCAGGGCAGGCAGGCGGTGGTCACGTTCTCCCAAATGTCGCCGCCGCCGCGGCTGCGGGGCAGCACGTGATCGATGGAAAGCGGCTCGCCGTGGAAGCCGCAGTACTGGCACACATGCCCATCGCGCTGCAGCACATTGCGGCGGGTGAGCGGCACCTGTTTATAGGGAACCCGCACGAACTGGCGCAGGCGGATCACCGTGGGAAGGAGCAAGTCCGGGCGAATCGGGTGGAGGGGGTCGTGCTCCAGACCCTCAGCCTTGCCCTTCAACAGCATCACCATCGCCCGCCGCCAGGTGGTGATGTTCAGCGGCTCGTAGGAGGCGTTGAGAACGAGAACGTGGCCCATGCCAACCCGCGGCATGCTCCCACGCTAGTCAGAAAATGCCGCGGCCTCGGTGTCGTCCATGACCGGCGGTGGGGCCAAGGGACCCCATTAGCGTGGATGGGCCATGGTTCTCCCCGCCCCCGCCACCCTGGCCGATCTTCTCGACGGCGACCTCCACGGGGTTGCCCCCGCCGGGCCGCTCCGCTCGGTGCGGATCGATTCGCGCCGGGTCGAGACCGGCTCGGTGTTCTTCGCCCTGGCGGGACGCCGGCGCGACGGCCAGGACTACGCTCCCGCCGCCCTGGCAGCCGGAGCGGCCCTTGTGGTGGTGCGGCGCCACTGGCCCGGTCTGGCGGCTGCCGTGGCGGACGGCGGCGCGGTGTTGGCGGTGGACGACCCCCTGACCGCTCTGCAAACCCTCGCCAGCTGGTACCGACGCCGGCACATCGCCCGGGTCGTGGCGATCACCGGCAGCAACGGCAAGACGGTGGTGAAAAATGCCCTCACCACCCTGCTGGCCAGCCGTTGGCGGGTGGCCGCCAGCCCCGGCAGCTGGAACAGCCAGGTGGGGGTGCCCCTGGCGGTGCTCGCCGCCCCGGCGGGCACGGAGATCGGTGTGTTCGAGGCGGGGGTGTCGGCCCCCGGTGAGATGGAGCGCCTCGCCGCCATCCTCCAGCCCGACTGCGGGGTGCTGGTGAACGTGGGCCTGGCCCACATCGCCGGCTTCGGCAGCCGGGAGGTGACCGCCCGCGAAAAGCTGCGGCTGTTCCGCGATCTGCCCCCGGAAGGATGGGTGATCCTGCCGGACGATCCGTTGGTGGAGTCCGTGGCGCTGCCCTGCCGGCGGCTGCGGGCGGGCCTCGACGACCCCCGCGAGCTGGCGCGCCGTCCCTGCGCCATCGGCACTCAGCTCAGCCTCGACTTCGGCGGCCGGATCGAGACGCTCACGGTGCGCACCCGCTCCGGGCCCCTGCTCGACGATCTGGTGATCGCGATCAGCGCCGCCCGCCGGCTGGCGGTGCCGGTGGAGGAGATCGTTGCGGCCCTGGCCGACCACCGCTTCGGCCCCACCCGCATGGAAACCTGGCGCACCCCCGAGGGCATCACCATCGTCAACGACACCGCCGCCGACGACCCCCTCTCGGTGCAGACGGCCCTGGAGGCGGTGGCCGCCGCCCCTGGAGGGGAGGGGCGGCGCCTGTTCATCTTCGGCGGCATGAACGAGCTGGGGGAGCGGCAGGCGAGCGAACACGCCCTGATCGGCCGTCTGGCGGCGGAGCGGGGCTTCAGCCAGCTGCTGCTGCTGCCCCACCCGGCGCGGGAGCACACCGCCGCCGCCTGGCGGGCGGCCCGACCCGAGGTCCCGGCGCTCGAGCTGGCCAATACGAGCGAATTGCGCGAGACGGTGCGGCACCTCGCCCGCCGCGGCGACACCCTCCTGCTCAAGGGGCCGGCCCAGCAGGGGTTGGCGGCGGCGGCCTGCGCGATCTGGGAGTCGATGGCGCCGCGGCGCTTCCTGGTGGATCTGGAGGCGATCCGCGGCAACCTGGCGCGCTTCCGCGCCCTTTGCGGCCCCGATGTGGCGATCCTGGCGGTGCTCAAGGCCTGGGCCTATGGCACCGAGCTGGCCCGCATGGGCAGCGCCCTGCAGGAGAGCGGTGTCGACTGGATCGGCGTCTCCGCCGCCGATGAGGGGGCCACCCTGCGTCGCGCCGGCGTGCACCGGCCGATCCTCGTGCTGTTGATGGACATCGACGAGGTGGACAAGGCGGTGCGCTGGCGACTCACACCCGTGGTGTACTCCCTGGCCTTCGCCCGCTCTCTGGTGGAGATCCTGCGGGAGCGGAACGCCAGCTGCGAGGTGCACCTGGAGATCGACAGCGGCATGGGCCGGCTAGGGGTGGCGCCGGGCGAGGCCCTCGCCGCGGCCCGACTGCTGCGCGGCTCCGGGGTGACGCGCCTCACCGGGGTGATGAGCCACCTGGCCAGCGCCGACGATCCGGCCGCCGACACCTTCAGCCGCGCGCAGCTGCGCCGCTTCGAGGAGGCCGTGGCGGCGATCCGCGCCGAGGCCGCTCCCGGGGACCCGCCCTTGCTGCGGCACGCTGCTGCCACCGCCGGGGCGGTTCGCTTCCCCGAGGCCCGGCTCGACATGGTGCGGCTTGGCCTGGGGCTCTACGGCATCCCCCCCTCCCCCGCGGTGGGGGAGGCGATGGAGCTCACCCTGGCGGTGGCCTTCCTCAGCCGGCTCGCCCAGGTGGCCCTCTGGCCGCGGGGCCAGCGGATCGGCTACGGCGGCACCTACCGGGTGGAAGCCGAGCAGCAGCGGGTGGGCATCGTGGCGGTGGGCTACAACGACGGGGTTCCCTGGCGCAGCTCCAACCGGGGCGAGGTGATCATCCAGGGCCGCCGGGTGCGGGTGCTGGGGCGGGTGTCGATGGATTCGATGGCGGTGGATCTCGATCCGGTGCCCGAAGCCGCCGTCGGCGACGAGGTGTTGATCCTCGGGAGCCACGAGGGGCAAGAGCTGCGGGTCGAGGAGGTGGCCGAGCGGGCCGGCACGATCCCCTACGAACTGCTGGTGAACATCGACAGCCGTCGGGTGCAGCGCCTCTTCCGGGGCGATTGAGGGCTGGCGGCGCCTGGTCAGGTAAGCTGCGCCTGCCCCCTGGAGAGGTGGCTGAGTGGTTGAAAGCGGCTCCCTGCTAAGGAGTTACAGGAGGCAACTTCTGTCGAGGGTTCGAATCCCTCCCTCTCCGTTTCCTGCCTCCCCCTGCCCTGCCTTCCGCTTCCCGGGAGGCCGCGGATCCATCGGGAAGGATTTCTGACTCCCCCCACCGCGCCCTACAGCGACGAGAAGTTTTGTCGTGCCCGTCGGGCACCAAAGTGGGAAGCCCGGGGAGCTCCTCCTCCCCTCCCCCCGCTCCCCTCCCCGAAACCCGAGGTGCCGCCCCCTCCCCTCCCCCCCGATGCCTCCGACCAGGCCCTGGGACGCCGCCTTGCCGAGCGGCTCGCGCAGCTCGAGACGACCTCGCCGCAACGGATTCGT
>JBIPMZ010000196.1:0-4857 GCA_044376165.1 Cyanobium sp. | reverse complement strand
GGGTGATGGGGCCCGAAGTTGACCACCATCGGCTCGGTGCGCGTTTCCAGCTGGGTCATGGGGGGCCGGGGCCGAGGCAGGCGCGGATTCTAGGGACGAGGCGGGAGGTCTCGGCGGTTCGGGAGGCTGTTCGCTTACCCCGCATCCGCCCGCGAGCGGGGATCGCCTCCAGTCCCCCGGGCGGGTGACAAGCCAGCCCTCCAGTTGCCCCGCACGCCTGGCCCGCTGGGGTACTGCCGTTGAGCACCCGGCGGATCTGCAGCCGCAGGGCCCCAGCGTCGACCCTCAGCCGATCACCTTCCACCCCGCCCAGTTCCGCCAGGCTCTCCACCGCGGCCTCCCGCTTGCCTGCCGCCTCGATGCAGCGCACCAGGTCGATTCGGAACGGAGCTGCAACGGCTGGTGGTGGAGATCGACAACTGCCTTATCGGCCACTGCGGTCGGCTCGGGTGGACGCGATCTGGATGGCTTCGGGGAAGAGGCGCCCCGCCGCCCGGCAGGCGCCAGACCGCTCTCCTCCGGGCTGGAGAAGGGCAATGGGGGAGAAGCTTGTCGCTCGACTCGCTCTACAAGTTTTGGAATTGCACCCTCGTATTGTTCAGTTGTGGGGCCCCGAGCAGAATGGCAATCACCAGCGGGCTGAAGAGGTTGCCCGCAGATCCATCGGCATCGTAGGAGAGAACGCCACTGCTGTACGTGAGGAAGCCACTGGCAATGGCTTGGGTGTATGTGCTTGCAGCTCCGCTGCCCAGGGAGGTGAAGGCGCTGGGGCCATCCGTGTCGAAGATGATTTGATTGTTGGTATCGCCGTTGGCGACAAAGTCGGTGATCAGATCCTGCTGATCGTAGGTGCTAAAGAAGTAAAATTTGTCATCCCCGTTGCCGCCGGTGAGGATGTCGTTGCCGAAACCACCAGCAATAATATCGGGCCCGTTTCCGCCATTGATGTTGTCATCGCCAGAACCTCCAAGGATTACATCGCTTGCGGGTCCACCCGTTTGATTGTCAATGCCGCTCCCTCCATACATTGTGTCTGAACCTGGATTGCCGGAGAGGGTATCGTTGCCTGCACCCCCGTAGATTATGTCATCGCCGTTATTCCCGTTGATCGTATCGTTGCCGGGAGTGCCTCTGATCGTCTCATTTCCCCCGTTGCCCGTTGTGGTTCTGATCACTGTGGTTCCCAGTGCATTGTTATCGAAGTCGTTCGGGTCGGCACCGCCGCCGAGGGTCAGCGCTACATCTGTCAGCTTGGCTACACCTTGGTTGCTGGCTGCATCAAAATAACCATTGCCGACGGAGATTGTGCCGATCGCCGACTGGAAGTTCAGGGCGGTGTAGGTGGCGGTGTAGGTGCTGCCGCTGCCCGAAAATCCGCTCAGGATGCCACCGGTCACGCTGAGATCGGCCAGCGTGAAGCCGTTGACGGGTTCGCTGAACTGGAAGCTGACCGTCGTGCTGGGATTCTGGCCGGTGAGGGGTTGGTTCGACAGGCTGACCGATACGGTGGGATTGAGGGTATCGATCGGCACCGTTGCCAAGGCCGCGCCGCCAGCATTGCCCGCCAGATCGCTGTAAGAGCCCGCGGCTACCGAGACCGAACCGCTGGTTGCGAGGCCGTCTTGGGCGGTGAAGATGGCGGAGTAGAAGCTGCCCGACCCCGAGAAGCCGCTGAGCACACCGCCGCTCCCGAGAACATCCGAGGCGCTGAAGCCGGTGACCGCTTCCGAGAAGGAGAAGGTGATCAGGGTGCTGTTATCGGCATCGCTGAGGGAAGGGTTGACGATGCTCAGGCTGAGGGTGGGGGGCCGGGTATCGACGCTCAACGTGGGTGAGCTGGCAGAACCCCCGGCGTTGCCCATCAAATCAGACCAGCTGCCGCTAGCCACGAAGAGGAAGGCAGTGCCTTCACTGTTCCCCGCGGGGGTGAAGGTGGCGGTGTAAACCTTGGGATCGGCGCTGACGGCAAAGCCCGTGAGGGAACCGCCTGTGGGGATCACATCTGTGGCGGTGAAGCCGCTGGGAGGTTCGGAGAAGGAGAAGGTGATGGTGGCGGTTTGCCCAGCCCTGAGGCTGCTCGCGCTGCTGGTGATGGCAAGGGTGGGCACCAGGGTGTCGAAGACCAGGCTCGGGGGGAGGCCGCCGCCACTGGCGTTGCCAGCCTCGCCAAGATTGCCTGCCGCATCGATGTAGCAACCCGCGGCCACGGTGATCGAAGCGGTGCCGACGCTGTCGGCGGTGGGGGTGAAGGTGGCGGTGTAAACCTTGGGATCGGTGCTGACGGCCAAGCCTGTGAGGGAGCCGCCTGTGGTGACCACATCCGCGGCGGTGAAGTCGCTGGGAGGTTCGGAGAAGGAGAAGGTGATGGTGGCGGATTGGCCAGCGATCAGCATGGGGCTGCTGCTGGTGATGGCCAGGGTGGGCGGCAGGGTGTCGTAAGCGAGCGCTGGGGCGAGGCCGGATGTGCCGCCAGTGCCGAAGATATCGATGTAGGAGCCGGCGGCTATGCTGATCGAAGCGCTGCCAACGCTGTTGGCGGTGGGCGTAAAGATAGCCGTATAAACCTTGGGATCGGCGCTGACCGCAAGGGCGGAGAGGCTGCCGCCGCTGACGGCGATATCGCCACTGCTGAAGGAGGCGCCAGGATCGCGGCTGAAGCGGAAGGTGAGAGTGGCGGTTTCGCCTGCCCGCAGGGAGGCGCTGTCGCTGGCAACGGTGAGGGCCTGGGCGGCCGTGCCGGTGAGGTTGGCGGGGAGAGCAGAGCGGAAGAAGGAGGCTTTCTCTTGGGTGGAGACGGAGGTGATGTCGCCGCTGCCGGGCCTGTCGAATCCGTTGACGTTGATATAACTTAGTGAGACGGAGTCTCTGGATAGTACTGGAGAGGAGAGGGCGAGGAGAATGGTGGTGCCGCCGTTGATCAGTATCGGGGAGCCGGTGAGGCTGCGACGGCTCCCGTTGACCAGCACCTGAAACCGTCCGATGCTGGGCAGGGTGGTGCTGATGGTTTCGCTATAGCGCAAGGCAAGCCGGTTTCCATCAACAGCTAGTTCGACTAGGGTGGGGACTGCCATGGGTGAAGCGAAGATGTAGGGGGGGGATGGACCTTGTGGGTGAAGGATTCAATTTTGCCGCCGATCGTCTTGGCCTTCGCCGGAGGCATTGATTTCGTTAGCGCTGCGAAAGTCTGCGCATTCTTCGGCTCCATCTCCAGGCGATCGCCCCGCCCGCCAGGGGCAGGGGAGCGGGGGTGGGTTCGGGATAGATCTGGATTTGGAAGCTGTCGGAGGAACCGTTGGCACCCCAGCTCCAGGTGAGGACTCCGGGCTGGAGGCCCAGTTCGGTTAGGGTGTACTGGGAAAAGCGACTGGTACCGCTCAGGCTGGCGCCACTTTGGTAGAGGAGCGGCAGAACGAGAAGGCTTTTTCCTTCGCCGTTATCGGAGACGATGCCGAAAAGATCCCCACCGCTGCTGCTGTCGGGAAGGGCCACCACGGAGGCATCGCTGCCGATCCGCAGGGGGCCAACCGGCCCTTTGTAGGTGGCTGCCTTGCCTTGGTCGGGCTCCGCGGGTCCGACGTAGATCTGGATGTTGGTGAATACGTTGTTCCAGTCGGAAAAGGTGCCGGCGGCTACAAGATCTGGAGTGATAAGAGCGGAGCCGCTGCCGGTCACCACCACATCGGGTCCCTCCTGGCGGATGGTGAAGACGATCCCCGCACGGGCTGGCAGCGCTGGCATCAAGCCAAGGCCGATTCCGAGCAGAAGGGACAGTGCACGGGGGCAAGGGAAGGCGGGCTTCGGCAGAAAAGGCATGGAGATACGGAGAAGATCGTGCGAAAATCCCGGAATAATTACCACAATCAGTTGAATCGATGCCCCTGCGGCGTTCGCTCCTTGTTCCGGCCCCGCCCCTGCCCCGCGCTCCCCACCCCAACCAATCCCCGCCTAGAAGCTCACAATGGATGCCTTCCTTCACCTCCCGGTACTGGCCGATGCGGTGCGGGAAACCTTCGCGGCCCTGCCCCCCGCTCCGCTCCCCGGCCCTCCCCGCCTGATCGATGCCACCCTCGGCGGCGGCGGCCACAGCGCCCTGCTGCTGGAAGCCCACCCGGAACTGGAGGTGATCGGCCTCGATCAAGACCCCACCGCCCGCGCGGCTGCCGCGGATCGACTGGCCCCCTGGGCGGATCGCCTGCGGATCGTCGCCACCAACTTCGCCGATTAC
The DNA here is from genome assembly GCA_044376165.1 of Cyanobium sp. GTDB lineage: Bacteria > Cyanobacteriota > Cyanobacteriia > PCC-6307 > Cyanobiaceae > Cyanobium. The sequence continues at coordinate 632 of JBIPMZ010000196.1, read as the reverse complement.
GGCCCCGACGCTCCCGTGCAGGGGGTGCTCGCCGATCTGGGGGTGAGCAGCCCCCAGCTGGACCGGCCGGAGCGGGGCTTCAGCTTCCGCGCCGAGGGTCCGATCGACATGCGCATGAATCCCGAGGCGGGTGAAACCGCCGCCGCTCTCCTCGATCGCCTGGAGGAAGGGGCGCTCGCCAACCTGTTATTCGAGTTGGGAGAGGAGCGGCTCTCGCGCCGCATCGCCCGCCGGCTGGTGGCCGAGCGGGCGGAGCGGCCCTGGCGGCAGCGCAGCACCGCCGAGCTGGCCTACGCCATCGCCGGGTGCTACCCGCCGGCCGCCCGCCGCGGTCGCCTCCATCCGGCCACCCGCTGCTTTCAGGCCCTGCGCATCGCGGTCAACGACGAGCTCGGGGCGCTGGAGCGGCTGCTGCAGCGCGCCCCCGACTGGCTGGTGCCGGGCGGGCTGCTGGCGGTGATCAGCTTCCATTCCCTCGAAGACCGCCGGGTGAAACAGGCCTTCCTTGCCGACCCGCGCCTGGAGCGGGTGACCCGCAAGGCTTTGGCGGCCGAGCCAGCCGAGCGGGACGCAAACCCCCGCAGCCGCTCCGCCAAGCTGCGGGTGGCGCGGCGCCTCGCCGTTCAACCCGC